>DASPUW010000433.1:0-56985 GCA_035622675.1 Burkholderiales bacterium
TCCCAGCTCGGCAACAGATCGATGCGGGTACTGAACGATTCCGAAATACGGCGCCGCGGCTCGTCCTTTCCGCACGATCCGGAAACCAGGCGCCCCTTGCAGGCAATCCGCTTGTTGCAGCTCAGCCAATACGAAAGCGGCACGCTGGTTGTGATCTCGTTGGGGCTCGACGCAAAGGCCAGCGCCGAGCGGCCCACGTCGTAGCCACATCCGATTCCGCAACTCGGAGGCTTGGGTCCGGCGGTCCCGAAAAACTCAACGAACTCGCGCGCGCTGAGCGAGGTCGGAACATCCTTTTCGACCGCATCCAGCAGGGGTTTGACTGGAACCGTCAATTGCATCGGCACCATCGACGGAGGCGGTTCGCCCAGTGATGCGCGAGGCAGGTCGGGTGCTGGGGGCCGAATCTGCGCAGCGCACGAGGCCAAGAAGAGCACGGTCGCGGACGCCAGTGCTGGAATTGTCCATCCCTTCATTTTCTCCCCCTCATCATGCTGGTTGACGCGCGTAGATCGCCCACAGGCGGGCCAGATCGCCTGTCCCATCGGTGCCCTGCACGCTCTTGAAAACCCGAATCGCCTGCTCCTTCTGGCCCCCGAGAAGGTAGGCAATACCCAGATGCAGTCGGGCGTCGTCGGGGTGCTTCAGGTCGCCCTTGCGGATCCCTTCTTGTATCAGGTCTGCACCCTTCTCGTAGTCGCCTCTCGTGACATAGGCAAAGCCCGCGTTGACCAGAGCCGTGCCGTCCTTGGCCGCGATCGACGATTCATCCTGCCTCTGTCCGAGGGCCTTCTGGTCCTCGCCTGCGCTCTTCGTCGCCAGGTCGCGCAGCCGCTTCTGGCGATCGGCGTCCGGACCCGAGCCCAGCGCACCAGTGGCAAATCCTTTGTCGATGATCTTCTTTGCCTCCAATGGAAAACCCGCCTGCAATGCAAGCTGAGTCGCTTCCATGAGCTGGGGAGCCGTGCTGTGGACGCCGACAGCCATCTTGAGACGATAGACGTCGAGCGCGAGCCGAGATGAGAAGCCAGGACGGCTTTCGATGCGATACACGAGGTCCTGCCAATACTCCTTCTTCGGGTAGTAAGCGACGAGCTTCTCTAAAGTCGCAGAGTAGCCTGCCATGTCCTGCTGCTTGAGATAGCAGCTCGCGAGCAACTGAAGCCTTTCCTCTGACGGCGAACGCCCGGCGCTTTCCTCGGCCTGCACCACCGAGCGCACTTCCTGCGCGGCCTTTCCAAAATCCCCGTTGAGGTAGTAGGCCTGAATCAGCAGGCGCCGCATCTCCTCAGCCGTGCCGCCGGCTTCTCGATAGCGCAGAGCCCAGTTGATGGCTTTGGAGTAATCCTTCGCGCGGTAGTACAGTTCGGCGGCCGCTTCCGTCATTTTCAGTTTCTCCGACGCCGAAGTCCGGCTCGAAGCCATGACCGACTCGAACGATTTGACCGCGAGCTCGACGTCGCCGGCACCGGCCGCAGCGACCGCACGCGACCGATCGATCACGTACTGCTCGTACGCAGTCTTGTCCTTGACGCTTTCGGCTTCCTGGATTTTGGCAAGCGCCGGCTTGTACTTTTGCGCCTTGACGAGCTCCTGCGCTGCCTGCAGAGGTGTACCGACTTCTGGTCGTACCGTGTCCGCGTACTGGGTCTGAGCAAACGCCGCGGGCATATCTGACGGACTCAGCCCCATTTCGACTGCGAGGGGGGCGCCGGCCAATGCCAGAGCAAACCAAATGCTCCGCGCGTGCTGCGACTCAAACACTTGCACGGTGAGCCCGGGCATCATTCGATGAACTGCTCGTTGCCGACCAAGCCAATGTTGGTCACTCCACTGCGTTGCGCGGCAGCGAGAACCGCTGCGACATACTTGTAGGCCACCAGCTTGTTCGGCCGCACGTGGATTTCGGGTTGCTTCGGCAGGCCTGCGCTCGCGCGAAACCGATCTTCCAGCGCCCCTTTATCCAGCACCTGACCGTCCCACATCATGGTCCCATCGAAGTCGACGTCGATGGTGATCACTTCGGGAGGCCGCGGCGGGGGCTGCGGTTGGGCGATCGGCATCTGCAGATTGACCGAGTCCAGCTGGATGGGGATCGTGAGGATCAACATGATCAAGAGCACGAGCATCACGTCGATGAGCGGCGTGGTGTTGATGTCCACCATCACGTCCGCTTCGCCGGATCCGCTGTCGAGAGAGATGTTGCTGGCCACGGTGCGTATCCGGATCGTTCAGCGTCCGCGCGCTGGCGGTTCGACGATGAAACCGATCTTGTAGATGCCGGCACGCTGGCACGCGAGCACGACTCGGCCGACGTATTCGTAGCGGACGTCCTCGTCAGCCCGCACCTCGACGGCCGGTTGCGGCCAGAGGACAGAGACCTTCTTCAGCCTCTCGAGCAGGGCTTGATGACTGTCGATGAGCTGCTGGTTCCAGAAGATCTCACCGTCCCTGGTGACCGCGATGTTCACGTTCTCTGGCCTGGTTTGGCGAGGCTGAGTAACGTCCTTGGGAAGCGTCAGCGGAACCGAGTGTGTCACGACTGGAATCGTGATCAGGAAGATAATCAGCAGCACCAGCATTACGTCGACCAGCGGCGTGGTGTTGATGGCAGAAGTGAGCTCGTCTTCCTCGCTGCTCGCAGCGAAACTAGCGTGCATTGCCTTGGCCCACGCGGGTCACGTTAGCAACCTCACGCAGCTGCCCGGTCTGGGCACGACTCATCAGCACGGCCAGGGTTTCGCCGCTGAAGCTCCTCACGCTCTCCATCGCGAGCTTATTGCGCCGGACGAGCCAGTTGTAACCCAGCACCGCCGGCACCGCGACGGCGAGACCAAATGCGGTCATGATCAGCGCCTCGCCCACCGGGCCTGCGACCTTGTCGATAGACGCCTGCCCCGCGATGCCGATCGCGGTGAGCGCATGATAGATGCCCCATACTGTTCCGAACAGTCCGACGAATGGTGCAGTGGAACCGACGGTCGCGAGGAAGGCAAGTCCACCCTGCAGACGGCTCTGGATCGTTTCTATCGACCTCTGAATAGCAATGGTCGTCCATGTGTGCAGATCGACCTGCTCCGCCACGCGTTTATGCTCTTCCAGGGCCCGCGCCCCGCTCTCGGCAATCAGATGGAAAGGGTTACCTTGGTTGATGGGTCCATCGCCAGGCGTCGGAGTCACCATCGAGACCGATTTCCGAGCGAGTCGCGCCTGATCCATCAGGCGAGCCTGCTCGACGAGCTTGGTAGCGATGACGTACCAGCTGCCGACCGACATGATGAGCAAAATGATCAGCGTGCCTCGCGCGATGTAGTCGCCCTGCCTCCAGAGGGCATCCAGCCCGTAGGGATTCTCCACAACCTCGGTCGTCGTGGCGCCCGCCTGAGCGACAGACTGCTCGGTGGTAGCGGCCGTCGTCTGCGCTGCGCCGTCCGGCGACATAAGAACGAGCGCGGCGAGGAATATTCCACTGACGAGAAAGGCCGCGAGCGATGCCGGACGCGTTGGTTTATTCACTTGTGCTCCTGTCGATCCCTGCTGGTTATTCCTGCAACTTCCACACATAGCGCAGCGTTGCCCACGCCTGCTCGGGTTTGCCGTCCACCCTCCCGGGCTTGAAGCGACACAGGCTCAGGCCCTCTCGGGCCGCTTCGTCCAGCTGCTTGGACCCACTGGAAGTTTGGACGTCGCTCTCGATTACCCTGCCATCGATACCGACCAGAATGTGGAGGACGACAGTTCCGGTCTCCCGAGACCGGCGCGCGGCAGCGGGATACTCAGGTTTATCGCATCGCGTCGGGTCGATGACAGGAGGGGTGCGCACCGATTTCTGCGGCGGGGCTTCCACGGCAGCTACGGGTGGTGGCGCCGGTGCAGCTGGTTTCACCGGTGTCGTGACCACGATCGGCGACTGCTGGGGAGGCGGCTGCTGAACACGGACCTCGGGGGGCGGGATATATGGCGGCGGCGGCACGTCGAATTTTGGCGGCGGCATGTGAGCCGGCGGCGGCACGTCGGGCGCCACTGGCTTCTTCTCCTCGACGATCTTGGTCTCCATCGGATGCTTCAGCACTTCAACCACTCTGCGTGCAAGCCCGGTCACGAGCGCATAGATCACGATGACGTGCAGCAACACGACCAGCGCGATCGCGATACCCTGTTCCGGATGTCTGGTTCGAAGTTGCCCGTTCGCCATCAAAACACTGATCCTCTACCCGCATCCAGCGGGTCAAATCAGCTTCTCCTTTCTCAACCTCCCGATTACCAGCTTGACGAACTCCTGGATATCTTTCTGCAGCTCGCCGCTCGGCGCGAAGGTCTGCGTGGTCCCAGACCAAAGCAACACGGATTCATCGCCGCCACCGTACAGGTTTGTCTCCAGGACTTCGGTCTCGGGCTCGGGAGCAACGGCCGGCTCATGATATCCCGTCCACGCCGCCGAGTAGCCGGCAGTAAAACTAGACCCCGGGGTCGGACGAAACGCGGGAGTGAACTGGGCGTCTGCGCCGGCCCGCACCAGTCGCGTCACCAGCATTCCGTCCGCACCGCTTTTTCCGGCGGCCTCTTTCAGTCGTGCGGCATCGGCTTCCGCGACTTGAGGGATCAAAGTATAGCTTGCGATCGCATCCACGCCCGACACCTTGAGCTGCTTGACGAACTCATCCTCGAAGGTTCGGCGCAGCGCAGCCTGCTTCGAAACGCCAATCACAACGATCTTCTTGAGCGCTCCACCCTTGTAGTCGGGGCTGCGCCACGAATTGGTCAACTCGGTAGACGCACACGAGTTCAGGACCAAAGCGGCGATAGCGAGAATTACCCTTGCAGAAGCGTTGCGAACAATCATTTTCCAGCCTCCCCATGCATCGCTTTGCCCATGCTCTCACGCGAATTTGAAGCTCAGAATCTGGCGAGCACACTGAACCGCACCTGGAACGGCTCCGCGGGATGGCCTGTCACCCCGCTTGGCACGACGGCGCATGTCGGGCACGTCTGATAGTCCTGCTGGTACTGGATGTCCCAGTTCTTGGTGTTGAACAAATTCAAGATATCCAGAGCGAGCGTAACGTGCGAAGACACTTCGTATTGGCCGCGCAGGTCCACAGTAAATGAGGACGGCGCGAACAAGGATCCGTCCTGAGCCAGCGGATAAGCGCTGAACCAGCGCGCGATCAGACCCCCTGACCATGGCCCCAGGTTCTTGACGGTGACACCGAAGCTTGCGACGGCGCTCACGGCATTGGGAATGTAGTCGCCTGTGGAATCGTTGGCGTTGGCGTACGCGTACCGCGCGTGGATCCAGGCGAGGTCAGCGTTGAATAGCAGCCATGGAGTTGCAAACCATTGGTTGTTCCACTCGATGCCGTAACGCCTGGTCGCGCCAGTGGGCTCGGTGCTGCCGATGTCGGAGTCGGCCGCATACTCGATCTCCGAATCTTGATAAAGCGTCCAGAAAGTGAGCGAAGTCTGGAAGTTGCGGATCGCCTCGCTGCGCACGCCGACTTCCGCCCCTTTCGCGCGCACCAGCGCGGCTGTGGGCTGGGATGCAAGTCCGGTTGTGGGATCGATGATCTGAGTGGTGCCGCGCGCGTCGTTGGTGTGGAAACCCCAGCCGTAGTTCACGAAATACTCGGTCTTGTTCCACGGCCCGAAGATCAAAGACACTTTGGGTGAAGTGGCATGGCCCGAGGAGTTGCCGGTGTTTTCCGGAGTCAGGGTCGCATCGACCTGGTTGTGGACCGCATCGAAGCGCAGTCCGAGCACGCTACGAAACCACGGCGTCCAGACCGTATTTTCCTGTACATAGAGGCCAGAGCCGAGGACGTTGACGAAATCATCTCGCACCGGCTGAAAAACCTGGCGAGATTGAGTGTTGTCGAGGCCGACGTGAATGTTGTCGTACCGGAGCTGCAATCCGATCTCGGTGTTCGACTCACGTCCGAAGAGAAAGTGATACCAGCCCTTGGCCAGCTTCGTGCCGAAGATGTTGCGGTTTTCCCATTGCTCGAACTGATCGCAAGGGAGGGAAGGGTCAGGGGCAATCGCGCAACGATTTTCGAAGAACGTGAAGTCGGACCACAGCTGCAGGGAGTAGTGCTCGTAATAGAACAATGCCTTCCAATAGCCGTGGTCGTCCGTCCCGTGCAACTCGCCCGAGAGTATCGCGCGGCCCGAATTCCCGCCGTCGGTCGGATCCAGGGCGCAGAATCTGCAGAGAGTGCCGTCTTCGATGAGCGATATCGGGACCTGATCGGTGGAATCCCAATGTGCCTTGTAGAAGATTCCGTCGAGCGACCAGCCGCGAGCGCTTGAACCATCGCTGACGCGCAGCAAAGCATTGAACTTGTTGAGCGCCTCTGGCGTCTCCCACGGCCCGTTTTGATGCTGCATCAGCACCGCGCCGAGCAGTGTTGGCGACGCACTGCCTGAGGACGCTGATGGGGCCGACGCTGAAGCGGAATTCGTCTGCCCCAAGGTCTTGGAAGCTGCGACCAATCCACGCAAGTAACCGTAAGAGCCGATCGTGAGGTCGGCGATGTTCTGGGACAGGCTGGACAGGTAATAGATATCCGCAGCGCCCGTCACCGAGAAATCTCCGTAGGCCGCGTAGTACGGCCCCTTCTGAAAGTCCATGCGCTCGATCAGCTCTGGGATCAGGAAGTTCAGATCCATGTAGCCCTGACCGTGCGCGTGCGTCGGCATATTCACGGGGACACCGTCGACAGTCGTGGCGAAATCGGTGCCGTGATCCAGGTTGTAGCCCCGGAGAAAGTATTGGTTTGCCTTGCCATCGCCGGAATGTTGGGTGACTACCATGCCTGGTACATACTCGAGGACTTCGCCGGGCCTTAGCACGGGGCGCAAATTAATGTAGTCACCGGTGACGGATCCCTGAGAAGCGGCATCCGAATTGGTGATGGCGAGGTTGTAACCCACGACTTCGACGGTCGGCGTTTCCGGCTCGGTCGGGGTCTTGTTGTTTGGCGTTCCAGGCGCCACCGAGGTCTCGATTCCAGGAGAAGGTGTCGCGGCCTCGGCCTTCGGTGGTGGGGACTGGCTTGCGGTTGCTTCTGGATTTGCGTCTTTCGTAGCCGTGGCCACCGCCGCTGATGCATCGCTGCGCGTGGCGGGCTGCTGAGTGTGAGGAGCGGGTCCTTCGGCCGCAAGAACAGAGGCAATTCCGGCGCAGGCCGACAGGCACAGCGTCAGCGCGGCCGCTACGGCATTACGCGCGCGTTGGTCGCTTCGACCGTTCGCGGCAGAAACCACGCCTCCTCCATGGACTGTGAAGCTTTGGGCCGGTTTGGTAAGATCTCGGCCCTCAAGCTATTGAATTGTTGAGGTGTGTCTTAATATTTTTTTGTAAGATATCCTAATAAGAAAGGTGTGTCAAAATTCACAAGAGCAGCTTTGCCGAGCAGGCCTGAGCAGCAACCCAGAGGGGTTTCGGATAACATCTCCGCACAACGGCTCGCACATCCAACATGGAGCGATTCACGATTTCATTGAACGAAGCTCTGGCGCAGCAATTCGACGATTTGATCCATCGCAAGGGCTATCAGAACCGGTCGGAGGCGGTCCGCGACTTGGTGCGTGCCGAGCTGGAAAGCTTCCGCCTGCAGCAGCACGAAGCGCCGTACTGTGTCGGTTCGCTGAGCTACGTCTACAATCACCACGCACGCGACCTGGCGGAGCGCTTGACCAACCTGCAGCACGATCATCACGAACTCGTTCTGTCGACCATGCATGTGCACCTGGATCACGACAACTGCATGGAGACGCTGATCCTGCGTGGGGCCACTCAGCGCATCAGCGAGTTTGCCAACCTGCTCATGGCAGAGCCGCAGGTGCGGCACGGACGGCTGAATCTCGTTCCGGTAGACATGGATCAGGATGAGGACCATGACCACGGCCACGGGCACACACACGTGCATGTGCACAGCCGCCCGCGCACTTAGTGCGCTGCTCCGGGTGACAGATCGGCGGCGGAGACGATAACCAGCGGGCCGGAGAGCCAATGTCGATTATCGGAATGAACCACTTCACTGTGCTGGCCAAAGACCTGGCCGCCACCCGCGAGTTTTATATAGGCGTCATGGGGCTCGCCGACGGACCGCGGCCCGATCTCGGCTTCCCGGGCGCGTGGCTGTATGCCGGAGATCAAGCGGTGCTGCACATCATTGCCGGGCGCGCACTGCCGTCCGACCCGCGCGGCGTGCTCGATCACATGGCGTTCAGCGCCAAGGATCTACCCGCCACCGTAGGACGCCTCAAAGCGCGCGGCATCAGCTACGACCTGCGGCGGCAGGCGGAGTCAGGCACCTGGCAGCTGTTCTGCTTCGACCCGAACGGCGCGCGCGTCGAGCTGGATTTCGATCCCGCCGAGCCCTCGCCTTAGGGAAGCTCTGATCACTGCCCCGCAAACGCGGGGATCGCGGCGAACTCGGTGCGAAGGAATTCTACGAATGCGCGCACCTTGGCCGAGACGTGGCGCGCGGACGGATAGACCGCGTTGATCTCCAGCGGCGGAGCGGCGAACTCAGGCAGCAGCGCGACGATCTCCCCGCTTTCCAGCTTGTCGTGTGCCAGCCAGTCCGGCGTGATCGCCATACCGACGCCGTCCAGCACGGCTTCTCGGATGACGTGGCCGTTGTTGGCTTTGAAGCTGCCGTGCACTCGCACGCGAATCTCGCCCTCTGGGCCGTTGAAGAGCCACTCGTTGCCGGTCGAGAGATAGGCGTAGAGCAGACAGTTGTGGTGCGCGAGGTCCTCGGGCCTCTCTGGTGTGCCGCGCGCGGCCAGGTACGCAGGCGTAGCCACCAGCATTCGGCGCGTGCTGCCGAGGCGGCGCGCAACCAGATTGGAGTCGGCGAGCTGGCCGATGCGCACAGCTACATCGACCCCCTCCTCCACCAGATCGATGTAGCGGTCGTTCAGCGAGAGCTCGACGCCGAGTGCGGGGTACTGCCGCTGAAACTTGAGGACGAGCGGAGCCAGAAAGATCTGGCCCAGCGCGATGGAGGTGTTGACATGCAGCGTTCCCGCTAGCCCGGTCTGGAGACGCCCGAGCGCGGCCTCCGCTTCCCGAACCTCGTCGATGATGCGTCTGCAGCGCTCATAATAGGCCGCACCGGCCTCGGTCAAGCCGAGGCTTCGGGTCGACCGGTGCAGCAGCCGCGTCTGCAGCTGCTTCTCGAGAGCGGTGAGCTGCTTGCTGATCGTGGGCTGAGTCGTGCCAAGCTGACGCGCCACCGCAGAGAAGCTGCCGGTCTCCACGATGCGCACGAACATTTCCATCGCCCCTAAGCGATCCATCGGCGCTCCCCTGTCGCCACGCCAGCGACGATCAGGCGGTCTTCCTCGTCCGTGTCGTTTGGTCCAGCAGGCCTGCACTCACGACGGCGCGCCGTATGCGCTCGATCTCCGCGTCCCCGAGCTTCACGAGCGGCGGCCGCACCGCCGCGCGCGGGAGCTTTCCGAGCAGAACGAGCGCCTCCTTCATGCGGTTGTGCATGTCCACCCACGGTTCCGCGTAGAACACCTCCGCGGTCGGCCAGATGCGCTCCTCGATCGCGCGCGCGGCCGCTAGATCGTTCGCCTGCACGGCGGCGAACAAGCGCGCCTGCAAATCCGCAATCACTGAGCCGCTGCCGGACAACAGTCCGTCGCAGCCCTGAACCAGCGAGCTCAGCAGCCACGCGCTGTGAGTGGTGAGCACGGCCACCGGTGGAGTCAGCGCGTGCAGGGCGCGAACATGCCGCTCGTGCAGCTGAGGATTCGTGCACCAGTCTTTGATGGCACATACCGTGGGCACCGCTTCGATGATTGCTAGCAGAGTGGCCAGCGGATAGCCTTGCCCGCCGGCGAGCGGATACTGAAACGCGATGAGCGGAAGGTCGGTGGCGTCCGCGACACGTTTGAAGTGCTCGACAGCCATTTCCGGGCGCTGCCCGAAGGTGTAGACGCCGGGCGGGAATACCAGCAGCGCGGACGCGCCGCCGTCATGCGCCATTTTTGCGATGCGCGCGGCCTCCAGACTGCCGTCGGCGTACACGCCGTTGATCAGCGCCAGGCGATGGCTCAGCTCTTCGCGGGCGACATCGAGCACGCGCCGCTGCTCGTCGAACGTGCAGGACGCGACCTCCGAAGCATGCGCGTTGACCGTGATGGCGGACAAACCGCGAGTCTGCGCCACGTCGCGCAGATGCTTGCGAAAGGACTGCTCGTCGATCGACAGGTCCTCGTGAAACGGCAGCACCACGGCGGGGATCACCCCGCGTGGAGCGTAGTGACCAGGACTGGGCATTTTCGCCTCCTAATAGCATGTCAACTCTCGAGCCGGTGCGGCCGGCCGCGCGCGTGTCGCACCGCGCTGCGCCCACA
The DNA here is from genome assembly GCA_035622675.1 of Burkholderiales bacterium. Lineage (GTDB taxonomy): Bacteria > Pseudomonadota > Gammaproteobacteria > Burkholderiales > SHXO01 > SHXO01. The sequence goes on from DASPUW010000433.1 coordinate 10,381, forward strand.
ACTATAATCCGGCTGAAACGGGCTTTGAAGCGCGACCCGTGTGTGCCGGCATCCCGATCGGAGACCCGCAGACATGAACCCTTCCCGCAGCCTCATATTGCTTGTTGTGGCAGCGGGCCTCGTCGCCTGCCAGAGCGCGCCCGTCACCGGGCGCAAGCAGCTCATGCTCGTGTCCGAATCCGAGGCGATCGACGCATCGAAGCAGGCGTACACGCAGACGCTCGCTCCGCTGCAGAAGCAAGGCAAGGTCAATTCCGATGCCGCGCTGAAGGCGCGCGTGGACGCGATCACCGCCCGCCTCGTGGCGCAGGCCATCCTGTACCGCCCGGAAACCGCAAGCTGGGACTGGCAGGTGGCTGTCATCGACGATCCGAATACGCTCAACGCCTGGTGCATGGCGGGCGGCCGCATGGCGATCTACACCGGCATCATCCAGAAGCTGCACCTGACCGACGATGAGATCGCTCAAGTGATGGGACATGAGATCGCACATGCGCTCGCCAAGCACACCGCCGAGCGCATGTCGGTTGCAGTCGCTCAGCAGGCAGGATTATCGGTGGCTGGTGCACTGCTCGGCGGCGGAGCTACGGGCCAGGCTGCCCTGCAGGGTGCCGCGATCGCTACGACGGTCGGCGTACAGCTGCCCAACAGTCGCACGCAGGAAGCCGAGGCCGATCGCATTGGTATCGAGCTGGCCGCCAAGGCCGGCTACGATCCTCACGCGGCGCCCAAGCTGTGGCAAAAGATGCTAGACGTCACTGGCACCCGAGGCCAGTCCGACTGGCTGAGCACGCATCCCGCGAGCGAGAAAAGACTGCAGTCGCTCGCTGCGCTCATCCCACAGATGATGCCGTACTACGAAGACAAGTCCCCGCGTCCTGTATACAAGTTCAAGACCGCACGTACAGGGCAGATCCGGATGGAACATGCCATTGCCATCGCAAGCGCCTTGTGGATAACACTGTGAATAAGCGGCGCCGGCTGCGACTGAGCACGCGTCCCCGCGATGGCGGGACCAATCGCGGAAATTACCGACGACGGGCCTTTCGGCCTTCAAATCAGGCGCTTAGCACGTGATCACGTACGCCCAAGAATTTTCACTCCATTCTTCATGCGTTACGTGAACTTATGTGCATAAGCGAACCCGGCCAGTTCCGCTGAATGCCAATGGCGGCGGGCCTTTCAGGCAGACGCCGATGCAAATTTTTTCTTGGTGCGCGTAGCAGCGTGTACTACTACAGCACGGGTGCAGCCTATACCCGCTCAGCTTCCCAGCGTCCGTAGCGCAATTGAGCGACGTCCAAGCTCACGGACGGGTCGCTGGCGGCTTTCATCAGCGTGCCGCGCTCGAAGCGATAACTGTCGAGGCGCCATTGCTTGAGCAGATTCATGGCCAGCGAGAAGTCGGAATAATTGAGCTGATACAGGCGGTTCAACTCGTAGGGCTCGCCGCTGTCGAGCGCTTTCATCAGATCGGACAATGCGCGCGAGCTTGCGTCGTCGGGCTTCGAGCGGACTTTTTTGATGGTCTCCTGCAGCGCGTCCATATATTTTCTTCGGATCTAGTTGCTGGGGAGACGAATGTAAGGGCACCGCGTGCAGCGAGTCAACCGGAATTCGAAGTCGTTGATATTGCACGGTCCGGAATGTGACAACGGGCTGCATATCCAGTGATGTCCGGCAACGACACGAATAGTGGCCGGCATCACTTGACATTCTGCAGCTTCGACAACTCGGACTGATTCACGCTCGGCTGCGTGCGGCTAATCAGAGCTTCGATGTAGCTGCGTTCGATATCCTGCGCACGGCGCGTGCGCAGCTGATTAGCGATGCCGTCGTGGACCTCGGCCAGCGAGCGCGTCGACGTCGCCTTCCTGTCTAGCAGCTTCACGACATGCCACCCATTGCTGGTGCGGAACGGGCCTGCAACCTCGCCCTTGTCCAGCTTCTCGACTACGCTGCGCGTCTCTGGCAGCATCTGCGCCGCTGTCACCCACCCGATATCGCCTCCCTTTGGAGCGCTGTCTGCTTGCTCCGAGTTCTCCTTGGCCAGTTTCGCAAAGTCTGCGCCGTTCGCCTTCGCCTTTGCGGCCAGCTCCATCGCTTTCCTCTGCGCCGCAGCCGCGGTTGCCTTATCTGCGTCCTCAGGCGAGGCGATGAAGATCTGGGCAAGGTTGAACTGCGCCGGCACAACGAAAGTCGACCTGTTGGCCTCGTATGCCTTGCGTATGTCATCCTCTGCCGGATATTCCGTGGGTGGCCGCGCCAGATTGCTTACGTACATTTGCAGCAACGCCTGATCCCTCGCGCGCTCCATCATCAGCGCGACATCGGGCTTCCTGTCCCAACCTTTGGACCTCGCTTCCGTCAGCAACGACTGACGCACAAGCTCGCTGCGCACCAGGCGATCCAGCTCGCTGGCACCGGTCAGCTGCTTGCGCAAATCCGGCGGCTGCGCATCGATGATCCGCCTTATGTCGGACGCTTTGATCTCGACGTTACCCATCTTGCCCACGACCGGATCCTCCGCGGCCGCCTGCTGGGCGCAGACGCTGCTGCTAATCCACACCAATGACAACCATGCCCATCCAATCATTCGCACGTTCACGGGATACCCCCCACGCCTGGAACAGGACCGCTCGCTCCGGATTGCGCGCCTTCCGCCACGCGACTCCTGGTCACTTCGATTCCGGCGCGCGTTCCGTTGACTTCGGCTGGCTCGTCGCTTCCGCGGGTGACGGGGCCGCATTGCCAGCGCGCTTCTCGAACTCCCCCACGTATTCCACCTTGGCCGATGTGCGCAGGCGGCTCAACGTCTCGCTCGACAGGTCTAGCCGCTTACGATGCTCCAGAATCTGCTCGATGTACGGCGTCGCCTGCTCCTCGGTCAGCGGAGCGCGCTGCGAGCGGTCGAGCTGAGTGACCACCACGGCGTTGCCTCGCGGAACAACCAGAAGGTCACCGTCCTTCATCTGATGGATCTTGCCGATCAGCTCCGACGGCAGCTGCTCTGCAGCCTGCACGCTGAGGTTGGTCTGGAACTTGAGGTCGTGAGACTTCAACCAGAGCGCGAGCTGAGGCAGCGTTTTCGTCTTGTCCCGTTGCTCCTCGAGGCGGGCCACCTCCGCACGAAGCTGCGGCTGAATGTCCGGCGGTGCAGCGATAGCGATCTCCTTGAGGCGATACAGGCGTCGGTCCTCGAACAGCTCCGGGTGTTCCAGATAGAATGCCTTGACCTGCTGCGCGGTGCTCCTGGGCGCGCCCTGCACCATCTGCTCCAGATAAGCCTGCGCGAATATCTGCCGCTTGGCAGCGTCGACTAGCGCCATCACGTGCGGATCGCGATCGAGTTTCTTCTGCACCGCCTGCTGCACTAGGAGTTGCTGATCGATCAGGCGCTCCAGCATCTGCTTTTGCGCTTGCTTCTGCTGTGCATCCGGGATGTTTCCGGCACGCGACAAGGCCTGCTCGATTTGCTGCACAGTGATTTCGTCGCCGTTGACTTTGGCCGCGACCGGGCTGGCTGTCTTGGGGTCACTGCCAGGTGTACACCCCGACAAAAGAATCAGCGCCACTGCAATCGCCGCGGCGGCCTCGACTATGCGGGCAGGGATCACAGGATACTCCGTGTAAAATTTTGGTTCGGCGCGTGAGCGGCTGCGCCGATCCTGCTTGGAAGGAGAGGCGGAGGCCGATGCTTAGGCACGCCTCCGAGTTAGAGCGGGCACGCCTCCGAGTCAGAGCGCGATGCTACCACAGCATTCGACTGTAGGAGAACCGCGGAGCCGGGCGCGTTTTCTCCCGATCAACGCGCAGCGAGACCGACTGGAGCTTCGCTCGCGGGGCTACGCCGGCGGGCGCCCGCTGAGGGCGTCGCTGCGGGTCAGATTCAGAGCGATTCCCCTCGCGACTGCCTGAGCGCGGTTTTGAACGTCGAGCTTGCGGAGAATCTTCTGGACGTGATTCTTTACCGTGAGGCGACTTATGCTGAGGATCTCGGCAATCTCGTGGTTGCTCTTGCCGCGCTCTACCCACTCGAGAACTTGGGCCTCGCGTGTGGTGAGGATTTCACGCGTTTCGATCCGATGTACGCTAGCTGATGCAGTCCGCTCGCAGTTGTTGGCACACAGCCATGCTGAATGCAGGTACGGTACGGTCAGTTCCAGCATGCGAGCGTCACGCGCGCAGACGGGAGCGGGCAGCTTGAAAAAAGCGAAGAACGCGGCTGGATGCTCGCCCAATCCTGCCAATCCGTGAACCATCGCGTTGGTGAGATCCATGCGTCGCAATGTCGCCACCATCGGTTCCATCGCTGCGTCAAGACTCGACGTCACGCCTACTGCCAGCGGGACGCATCCGCCTCGCCTCCACACCGCCACCAGATGATGCAGGATTCCGTTCCGGCCGCACAACTCGGTGAAATGTTCCTCCGCGATGGGATAGCTCCCTAGCCAGTCGAAGCACAAACCTCGGGCGCCAGGATCAGGCATCGCACACACCAGACCTTCGTGCGCGACGATACCCTGGAACACGCCCTGGAGCCAGGAAAAGAAGCAAGCGCGGCTCTTGACCTTGACTGCTGCCTCGATATTCACGAGCAGGACATCGAGCTCGGTACGGCTCTGAATCACGGCTGCGTCTGCGTCATGGCGAAGTGGTCTCTCGTGCGGAGATGCCAAGCTTGAACCCCCTCCGCGAGCGACTCCGGCGCGAGTCACATACTCTACATGATGGACGCCGAAGATGACGGTCTAGTTGCGGCTGCGTTAAAAAGCGCAGCTACCAATCCGCAAACAGCTTGCCGTCCAGGCCCGCACCGTCGGCGCCGCTCTTGACGTCGTACACTGACCCTTTCGCTTCGCTGTCGGGCGGAGGAAGGACCTTCCAAGTGGTCGTGCTGTCGGTGATCGGGTCCACGGGAACGTTGCGGATGTAGCGCAGCGTGGCGAGCTCCTCCAACGAATCTGGATAGCGACCTTTGTCGCCGTGAAACTTGTCGATCGCGTCGCGCATGACCGCCAGGTCCTGTTTCAGCGTCGCTTCTTTGGTGTGTTGGATGTGCGTGAAATACCGCGGGACAGCAATCGTCAGAAGCAAGGCCAGAATGGCGAGGACAATGATCAGCTCGACCAGCGTGAAAGCGCGGAATGCAATGCGCAGCGGCCCCTTCACCACTCCCCTCACCACTGCCTATAGGGCACCCCGTTGATCCCCTTTGCGCTCGACAGCGAATACACGTCGAACACATCCTTGCCCGGGCTCGGGTCGTCGGGCGGACTGTCGTAGCTACGCATGCCCCACGTCTTTTCAGCGGGAGTGTCTCCATCGCTAAAGAAGGGATCGCGCGGGACGCGGCGCAGGAAATAGATCTTGCGTTTCGCTGGATCTTTCTCGTTGCTGACGCCGCCGACCAGCGCATCGAGCGACGGCGGGTATCCGCTCTCATCTGCCTTCTTCGCAACACGGCCTTCGTCGACCGCCTGCTTATATGCGTCAATCGCGGTGCGAATATCGCGCAGCGCAGCACGCAAGTCCTGCTCTTTCGCGCGTTGACTGGCCAATTCACCAAGCGGGATCAAGCCCGTCACGAGGATCGCGACAATCGCAACGACAATCAGCAGCTCGATGAGGGTGAACCCGCGTCGACTGTTCGATGTGTGGCCGGCTAAGCCGATGGTCATGGTGTGACGGTGATGTCCACCGGCGCAGGCGGCTGCATCGGCACGTTGCCGCCGCCAGCATCGATTCCCACTACGTTTTCTGCTCGCACTTGAACTGTCCCGGGCGCGGCTACAACTTTGAACCGCACGGACGCGGCCCCCTCGACCTTCACCGGCACACGCCCTGGCGCGGACGGGGCGACGCCGAGCGGCTGGAGTTGGCTCGGATCAAAGGCCAGCTCGACGCGTGCACCTACCGCGCTGGTTCCCGGTGGCACTCCGAGCGACACGAGCAGCTCGGTCCCGGTCTTGGCCGCAAGCGGCACGGCGATCAGCAGTCCCGGCACGGGCTCGGCCGGTGCTTCTGGACCGGGACCTGGTGCGGCGGGGGTCGGGGCAGCCGCCTGCCGCGCGGCGCCGCCGCCCTGCGCGGGGGCCAGCGCGAGCGCGCCGGAGGATGTCTGTGCGATCCGCAGCGGCACGCTGCCGATCGACGAGTCGGTGCCGACCGGCGTATCGACGATCGCGCTCTGCGGCCAGTTGATGCTGCGCACGATGCGCGGCGTGATCAAGAGAATGATCTCGGTCTTTTCGCGATCGTCCGTTTGGTTGCGGAACAAGCGCCCGATGATCGGAATATCGCCCAGGCCCGGCACCTTCTGCGCGCTCACGCGGTCGTCGTCCTGAATGAGGCCTGCCAGAATCTGAGTTTCCCCGTCTTTGATCTGTAAAGTGGTCGCGGCATTGCGCGTCCCCAGCTGGTACGCAACCGTGCCGTTGATGTTCAGTGTCTGGGTGATGTTGCTTACTTCCAGCCCGACCTTGATCGCGACCTCGTCGCGCAGATAGATGTTCGGTTCCACGTCGAGCTTGAGCCCCGTATCCAGATAGCTCACCGAGGACGAGACGCCCACGTTTGCGGTAGACGTAGTCGTGATGACGGGCACCTTCTGCCCGATGTGGACTTTGGCCTTTTCCCGATTCTTCACCCGCACCTTGGGGTTGGCGAGCAACCTGTTGTCGGCGTCCTGTGCCAACAGGTTAACCACGATCGCCGGGTTGGCGGTAAACCACACCAGTCCGTTGGTCGTGTTCAACGGAATATTGGCCGGCGGCGTCGGTGTCGGTGTACCGGTGCCCGGCTGGCTGCCGGTCGACAGCGCCGGATTGCCGTAGCTGATGCTCGTCGGCCATTGCAGCCCGAGGGTCTGCATGCGCGTACGCGACACCTCGAGCACCGACAGCTCGAGCATGACTTCGGGCTCGGCCAAATCCAGAGAACGCACCAGACGTTCCACCACGCTCACTGCTTCCGGCGTGTCTTTGACGACCATCAGATTGAGCTTCTCATCGATGAATACGTCCTGAGTCTTGACCATGCCCTTGACGAGGTTGACCGCCTGCTTCACGTCGGCGTTCGCCAGGTAGAAGCTGCGCACCACAAGCTCGCGGTACTCTTTCTGCTTCGCCGGAGTATTGGGGTAGACCAGGACCGAGTTCTCGTTGAGCAGCCTGCGATCCAGCTGATTGGTGAGCAGGATCAGCTTGACCACATCGTCGAGCGAGCTGTTGCGCACGACCATGTTCACTTTGGTATCCGAGCGTACGTCGCGGTCGAACACGAAATTGATCCCGGAGGTACGGGAGATCACTTCGAACACCGTCTTCAACGTCGCGTCGCGAAATTCCAGGGTAATGGGTTTGGTGAAGGCCGACTTGAGAGCGGGCGGTGCCGAGGCCGCGGCCGCCGCGCGCTTTTCGTAGATGCGGCTCAACTGGGTCCGCGCGTCGATAAGACTCGGATCCTGCTCGATCACTCGTTTAAGGGTCTGCTCGGCCTGATCGAGTGCGCCGGCGTCGATGTCCTTTTGTGCCAGCTTGATCGCTTCCAGGTTCTTGCGCCGCTGCGCGATCTCGCCCAGTCCGACCTGGGCCGCCTTGTTGGCGGGGTCGTAGCGCAAGGCCTTACGGTAGTCCGTCTCAGCCCTGTCAAGGTCGCCGGAACCGCGGTACAGATCACCCTGCGACACCCAGCGGGCAACCGCCTGCCCTTTGTCCTCCTCGTAGGTCTGGCGATACTCGAAGTTGTTGGGCGCCGCCTTGACCGCTTCTTCCAGCTTCGCCAGCGCACCCTCGCTATCGCCGGCCGCCATCTTCTCCCGCCCGTCCGTATACGCGCGCCAGCCGGCGCAAGCGCTCAGCAGGCAACACGCAATCAGCAGACTGGATGTGGCTCGCGTCATCACTCGCTGCCGGTCGGCAAGGTCTGTCGTTGACTAAGCGGCAGATAGGTGATCACCAGCGCGCGCTCGCCCACTTCCTCGAGCTTGTACGTGTTGTCGATCGTTTCCCCGGGCTTGACAACGAGATTCCGCTCGCCCTGGGCGAGGAACACCGTCGTGTCGTGATCCTCCACCAGCCGCCCCACATAGGCAAATGGCAACGGCGGCGCCTGCGGGGGAGGCGGTGGCGGTGCTGCCGCCGCGACGGCCGACGCCGCCGTTCCCTTCGGTGCCTTCGGCGGCGCGGGCCGGAAGCTCCGCGGCCCGAACGCCTCGCTGTCGGGATCGGTCGATGGTCTGCGGCGCAGCTTGCCAAGATCCAGCGCCGGCGCCTGCTCGGGCGCGGTGCGCGGCTTGGAATCGGCTGCTGGCCGCGGGGTGGAGTCGGCGACTGCACCGGCGCTCGCTTCGGTCATATCGGTGAGCTCATCAGCCCAGCGCACTGCGGTCAACGTGAGGGCTACTCCGCCGATCAGCAGCCCCGCACGCACCTTGGGATTCACTCTCATCACTCCTCCCCCAAGAACAGACTGAATCGCACCCTGGCGTCCAGGTCAGGCTGATCGGCCGACTCGCGCTTCAGCGCGAGCTCGTCGAGCGCAGCCGATGGCACCACCTGCAGTACTTCGTTCACGAAACCTCGCACGCTGGTGTAATCACCGCTCACCGGCAGCGTAATCTCGTAGCGGGCCAAGTGGAAGTCGGCTTCCCGACTGAGCTTGTACTCCCCCTTCTTGAGGAGCAGGCGATTGTGCTGCGCCGCGCGGTGAACACGTCCCAGCAGCTCTGGCACGTTCTCGATCAGCGGGAAGAAGGCGTAGAAGTTCGACAGCTGACCGCGCCCGCTCGGGGCAACGCTCAAGGAACCGCGCTGCCCCAAACGCGACACCAGGTTCGCCACCTCCGCGTCCAGCGCCTGCACGCGCTGGCGTCCGGAGTGGATCACGATTCCGACGGCACCCGCCGCAAACAACAACAGGGCGAGGCCGCTGAGTCCTGGCCAACGCAGCCGGATCAGCGCGCGCTTGATGGTCCATTCCGCCCGGTGTGCAAAGGATGGCCTGCTCACTGTTCCTCCTGCCAGGCCGCGGAAAGCGTGAAGGCAACGGGCTGGCCCGGGTCCTTGCTCTTCACCTCATGACTCTGGAGCACGACTCCGTGCAGCCGCTTGCTGCGCTCCAAGCGCTCCATGTAAGCAAAAATCGCTGACAGGGTGCGAGCGTCGCCGCCGATCAGCACGCTGCGGTTGCGCGCATCGGGCTGAACGGCGAGCAACGCCACGTCAGCGGTCTCCGCCGATTCGATTGCGGCGAACAGCTCACCCCACGGGACGTTCATCAGCTGCAGCACCGCGTTCGCTTTCTTGATCTGCTCCCGCAGTTCCGGAGTGTCGGCCCCCCGCGCGGTAATGGCCGGGAGCGATCGGCTCGCGATAGCGTGCAGCGTGGCGAGTCGATCCTCGCGGGCTGCCGTCTCGCGCTTCAGATGGCCCTGATACGAGATCGCTGCCACCGCGGCAAGTGTGCCGGCGATCAGCAGCCACGGGCCGACACGCGAGCCGCGGCCGGTGGGTCGAAGGAAGTCGAGCTCTATCGTGCGCACGCTCACGCTTTCCCCGGCCTCAAATCACGGCTCTCACCCTCCGACTGGCTCCACACGAGCATCGGCCTGAGAATTTCTCCGCTTGAATCCGTTTCCGAGGCGGATCAGCTGCCAGCCCGGTATCGCAGCGGGAGGCGGTGAAGCATCCGAGCACAGATACAGTACGCCACCACCGCTCGCGTCGCCCACCGCCGCCTCCTGTTTCAGAAGGACCGGCAACGCTTGTCCGAGAGGACCGTCGATGCGGCGGCTGCGCACGGCTTGCCAGGCTCCGTTCGCATGAAAAGCCAGGCTCGCCCGTCCCGGCTCCGCCGCGGCAAAGCAGAACTGCCGCGCCTTCAGGGCCGAGCGATGGCGGTTGATCCGGTCGACCAAATTTGGAACCAGCGATGCGAGCTGGCCACCCGCGCGCGTGACTGCGTCCCGCACCGACGAAACCAGCGCGCGGTCCACGGCAGCCGCGAAGGAGGCCTGGCCCGCCGGCTGCTCGTCCAGGCAGAAGTCCCAGGAGTCGGCCGCAATTCCATACAGCTCCTTGAACGCCAGCCGCGCGAAGCTGAGGCGCTCGCTGTCGCTCACAAGTCCGCGGCTCCAGGGGATCAGCAGGTAGCGCACGAAGTGATCCGACAGCACGACCTCCACCCGCCCGAGGCGCACGCGCCGCTCACGCAGTGTCTCGACCAGAACATCGGAGGCCGCTCGCCAGAGCTCCGGCGCTTCGCTGCCGTCCGTCGCACCTGCCTCGACCGCGATCGTGCGCTGCGTCTCGGAGCGCGCGCGCAGCGTGGCTCCGCGCCGCGCCACACTCACCGAGGCGGGCCTCAGCTCCACGCGCCAATCCTTCCCCGGCAGCAAACTACCCAACCAGCGTGACACGGTTTATCTCCTGTAGCGTGCTCTCGCCGCTGCGCACAATCTCGAGCGCGGCTTCGCGCAGGAACCGCGTCTGCTGTCTGCGCGCCGCCTCCTTTACCCGGCGAATGGGCTCTCGCGCAGTGATCAGCTCGCGAATCTCGTCGTTGAGCACCATGATCTCCGAGATCGCCCTGCGCCCGCGGAAGCCACTACCGCGGCAGTGTCCGCAACCGCTCCCGGCGCGCAGCCTCCAATCACGCACCTGCTCCAGGGTGAGACCCGACTCGGCCAGCAACTGCGTATCGGGCGCCGCGTCTCTGACGCAGTGGCTGCAGTTCACCCGCACGAGGCGCTGCGCGGCGATGCCATTGAGGGCCGAGACGAAGCTGTATGGGTCAACACCCATGTGCATAAAGCGGCCGATCACGTCGAACACATTGTTCGCGTGGACCGTGGTGAAAACGAGGTGCCCGGTGAGCGCGGCTTGGACTGCAATCTGCGCAGTTTCGGGGTCGCGAATCTCACCCACCATGATCTTGTCCGGATCGTGCCGCAAGATCGAGCGGAGGCCGCGGGCAAACGTGAGGCCCTTTTTCTCATTTACCGGGATCTGCAGCACTCCGGGCAGCTGATATTCAACCGGATCCTCGATCGTGATCAGCTTGTCCGCACCGTGGTTGATCTCCGAAATCGCGGCATACAGCGTGGTCGTCTTGCCGCTGCCGGTCGGCCCCGTCACGAGTAGCATGCCGTAAGGCTCGCTCGACAAGCGCCGCAGGGTGGCAGCCGCCTGGGCATCGAACCCGAGTGCGTCGAGCGTCAGCCCCTTGACGTGGTCGGCCAGGCTTTGCTTGTCCAGGATACGCAACACGGCGTCTTCACCGAAGATGCTCGGCATCACCGATACGCGAAAATCGATCTCGCGCCCCTGAGCCACGACCTTAAAGCGCCCGTCCTGCGGGATGCGCCGCTCGGCGATGTCCAACTCGGCCATCACCTTGACGCGCGATATGACTTGCTCGGCCATGTCCAGGCCTTGCGCCGTGCCGATCGGGCTCAACACGCCGTCCATCCTGTACTTGATGACCAGGTGCGTGGCAGTGGTTTCCAGATGAATATCGCTCGCGCCGGCTTTCAGCGCGTCGTAAAGCGTCGAGTGCACCAGCCGTACGACCGGACTGCCCGCTTCGCTGATGGTCTTCAGCGACAGCTCCTCCACGCGACCTCGGGCGCCGTCCTCTTGCACCGACTCGCTCAGGAGCGAGTCCATGGCTCGCAGGCTCTCGCCATAGCGGGCTAGATACGCCGCGACATCGGTGGTGTGGGCCAGGCACCAGTGCAACGCGCCAGGAATGCGCTCCTCCGCCCACGGGCGCAGGGCCGGGTCGAACGGATCGCCAAAGGCCAGCAAGAGCTGCGCCTCCGCGTCGCGCGCGAGCACGCAGCCATGCGCCAAGGCCTCCGTATAAGGCAGCAGATCGAACGCCGGCTCGAGGCCATCCAGCTCGCGCATCGACACTGCCGTGTAGCCGAGCGTGGCACCCAGCGCGGCCACGAACTTGTCAGGCAGCAGCTCGGATTGCTCCTCCAGTATGTCCACGATGCGCTTGCCGCTCGCGCGAGCGCTAGCCCTCGCCTTCGCGACGTCATCGGGAAGAATCAGCGGCGCCGATTCCAGCTCGCGCGGGTTCAATGCATGCTCCCAGCCAGCTCGAAGATGGGGAAATACATGAGGACTACGATCCCCCCGATCACGACGCCGATGACGGCCATGAGGACCGGCTCGAACACGCGGGTGAACCGCTCCACCCAGCGCGCCAGCTCCTCCTCGTGGAACGTGGCGATGCGCTCCATCATCTCGCCCATTTGACCGGTCCGTTCCCCCACCCGCAGCATGCGCAGCGCTACCGGCGTCGTAAGGCCTTGGGAGTCGAGCGACTGCGAGATCGGCTGACCCTCCCGGATGCTGCGGGCGGCCTGCGCAAGGCGCTGTTGCAGCTCTTGGTCGAGAAGTCCGGACACCATCGCCAGCGCCTGGGTCACCGGAGTCCCGCCCCCCAGCAGCATGCCGACGGTGCGGTACAGGCGCGTCAGTTGGTATACGCGCGCACGTGCGCCGACCGCCGGAATGCGAGCGAACAGGCGGCTTAGCCAGCGCCGGGCGGATGGCTGCCGAAGCCATACCACAAGTCCTACGATAACCGCGCACACTAGGCCGAGCAGGAGCAAGCCGCGGCGCTCCACGAATCCGCCCCAGGCCATGAGCAGCCGTGTGAGCCATGGCAGATTTCCACCGATGTCCTCGTATATGCGAGAGAACCGTGGTACCACGTAGCCGAGCAGGAACATGCAGACCAAGCCGCCCACGATGATGAGGATGGCCGGGTAAATCGAAGCGCTGACCAGGTGCTTTTTGACACCGTCGAGCTGCGTCTGATACGCCACATAGCGCGCCAGCGCCTCGGGCAGGTCGCCGGTGCGCTCGCTCGCTCGCACCGTCGCCACAAACAGATCCGGAAAGGTCTGCGGGAAACCCTGTAGGGCGGACGAGAAGGATTGACCCTGCTTAAGTCGCTGCGCCAGGCCAACCAGGACACCCGAGGTCGCGGGGCGCGACTCCTTCTCGGCCAGCGTCTCGATCGCTTCCAGCAGACTGATACCAGAGCGCAACAGCGCGAGCAGCTCTTGGGTGAACAGGACAAGTGGGAATCGCGCCGTTCCCAGCCCTTGCGGCAAAGCGACCGCACTCGCTGGACGCACCCCGACAACCAGGTAGCCCTGCGCTTGCGCCTGCTCGTTGGCGTCACGCAGGTCACGCGCATCAAGGAGCAGGGAAACGACATCTCCCGCCCCGGGCTTGACCGCTTTAACCTGGTAACGCATCGGAAAACCTAGTAGTTGGTGATGTCCGCATCCTCACCCGTGCCGCCCGGCTGGCCGTCCTTTCCCAGTGAAACCAGGTCGTACTCGCCATGCTCGCCGGGCTGCCGGTAGATGTAGGGGTGATCCCACGGGTCCAAAGGCACGGCCTTGCGCAAATACGGTCCGTTCCACTTTGGCTCGTTGTTGGGTCTGGTGAACAGCGCGCCTAAACCCTGCTCGCTCGTCGGATAGTGCCCGGTATCGAGACGGTACTGATCGAGCGCCTTGTCAAATGAGTCGATCTGCGCGCGTGTGACCTGAATCTTCGATTTGCCCTCCTGCGCAAAGTAGCGCGGGGCGACGTAACCGACCAGCAGTCCGATGATGACGATCACTACCAACAGCTCGAGCAGCGTGAAACCGAGATGAGAAGGGCGAGCCACTCGCATCAACCGTAGAGATTCGAGAACCCTTAAGAAAGGCTTTTTGTGTCGCGCCCAGCCCGGCGACCCAGGCCCCTCACCCTGGCCCAGGCCAAGGGCCAAAGCCACAGATCGTAACGCATGCCTCTGACAATTCGGTTAAGGCCGTTTGGGTTATGTAACACCCCCCTCTCACGGGCGTCAAGGTGCAAAGGCGCGAAGTCGCCCAACCACAACAAATGAAGCGTAAGTAAGCGACAGACATTGCAAAATATCCCATGCGCCCGGGGTCGGAAATGCGCCGCTTCAGAGCACGTGCATGCGGCGCAGGCGGTCAATCTCTGTCTGCTCGAGCGCCAGCAAGCCGGTCAGCACCTCGTCTGTGTGCTGGCCGAGAAGCGGAGGCGCCAGACCGTACTCGACGGGTGTCTGCGACAACCGCAGGGGGCTGCCAACCAAGGGTAGCGTGCCCAGGGTGGCATGCTCGACCTCCACGCGCATGTTGCGGTGCCGGACCTGTGGATCCGCGAATACCGCCGCAATGTCGTTGATCGGGCCGCAGGGAACACCTGCCGCCGCCAGATTCTCGGTCCAGTAGGCAACAGGCTTGGCGCGCAGCAGGGATTCCAGCATTGGAATGATCAGCTCCCGGTTGCGCACGCGCGCATCGTTGGTGGCGAAGCGCGCGTCGCGGGCGAGCTCTGCGTGCCCGGTGGCCGCGCACAGCTTCGCGAACTGGCTGTCGTTGCCCGCGGCCAGCATGACCTGGCCATCGGAGCAATCGAACACCTGGGACGGTACGACGCTCGGATGCACGTTGCCACCGCGCGGCGCAACGATGCCAGCCGACAGGTATGCCTGCGCGATGTTGATCATCGAAGCCACCTGCACGTCGAGCAGGGCGAGATCGATGTGCTGGCCCACGCCGCTGCGAGTCCGGTGCAGCAGCGCGGCGAGAATGCCGCTCACCGCGAAGATCGCGGTCAACATGTCGGTCACTGCGACGCCGACCCGCTGGGGCCCCGCGCCGGGCAAGCCATCGCGTTCGCCGGTGACGCTCATGAGTCCCCCCACAGCCTGGGCAATGGGATCGTAGCCGGGCCGGGCGCTGTAAGGACCGGACTGGCCATAGCCGGTGATGGAGCAGTAGACCAGCCGCGGGTTGAGCGCATGCAGACTGGCGTAATCCAGCCCGTAGCGCTGCAAGTCACCGACCTTGTAGTTCTCCGTCAACACATCGCAGCGCTGAGCGAGCCGACGCACGATGTCCTGTCCCTCGACAGTGGAGAGATCGACAGTCACGGACTTTTTGCCGCGGTTGCAACAGGCGAAGTAAGTGCTGTCCGATGATGGCTCGCCGCCGGGGCGCCTCAGGAAGGGTGGGCCCCAGCCGCGCGTGTCGTCGCCGGTCTTCGGCCGCTCGATCTTGATCACCTCGGCGCCGAGATCGGCCAGCGTCTGCGTGGCCATCGGCCCCGCCAGCACGCGTGTCAGATCGAGGACTCTGACCCCTTCCAGCGGGCCGGCCATTGCGGGGCGCGCCGCCTCACTTGAGCAGCGGCTTGAGCTTGCTCATGATCTCAGGCGCATCGGGCTCGACCTGAGTGGCGAAGCTGTAAACCTGTTTCGCGCCCGGAGCGATCAGATACTTGTGAAAGTTCCATTTCGGCGCCTGCCCGGTCGCCTCGCGCAGCTGCCGGTACAGCGGATCCGCACCGGCCCCGGTGACCGCGCTTTTTTCAACCATCGGAAACTCGACCTTGTAGGTGAGCAGGCAGAACTCGCCGATCTGCTGGTTGGTGGCGAGCTCCTGCCGAAAGTCATTGGACGGAAAGCCCACGATCATGAGGCCCTTCTCGCGCAGGTCGCGATACATGCCCTCGAGCTTTTCGAACTGAGGAGTAAAGCCGCACTTGCTCGCTGTGTTGACGACCAGCACTGGGCGGTCCGCGAATTCGCACAGGTTGATCTCCCCGCCCTGCAGCGTCTTATAGCGGTGATCGAGCAGCGGCGGGCAGCCAGCGAAAGCCTGCGATGCGAACACGAGAAATAGAGCGAAGAACAGAGCGGGTTTCACGATCGGCTCCTCGAGCTACGGGCTCGAACCTATCGGACTATACCCTACCCGCGGTGGGACGTCGGGGCATGCGCTATATTCACGCCATGCCCGACGAGCGCTCTCTGGAGCCCATCACCCGCGTCGACCTCAAGCGGCTCGCCCGGATCGCAGGCGCTGACCGCGCGGATTTTTTCTCGCGCCACCCCGAGTTCGCCATTTTATATGGGCGCCGTCTGCTGTGCGCCGCGTTAGGTGGAGAGGCGGCGCTGCACTATCTGAACGGGCTCACGGGCGTGAGTCACTTCAGCGTCTGGTCTTTCTACGCCGAACATCCCGAGGCGCCATTTCCATTTCGGCAACCCGGCCGGGCCGATTTCGGCGCATCGAAGTTCGGGCGAGCCTCACATGCGCCGCAGGGATACGCGGGACGCCGAGTGGAGCTCCGCGGGCGCTCCATCGACGCCGCGCCGGGTGACGATCCGGTGGAGGCGCTTCAGCGCTATCTCAAGGCTGGCGCAACGCGGTCGGCACGCGAGCTGGCCGGGCAGGCCGTGGTCTTGATCGAGCCCGAGAGCGCGCTCGGCGCACAGGTCTGGCCCACGCTGGCTTTGCCGTCCGCCCGCTAACGTTATCTCCAGCTTCGCGCGGCGCTGCGGGCTCACCCGCCAGCCGACGCTTCCTGCACGATCAGCGCCGCGAGCTTGACCATGCTCAGCGGCGCGCAGCCCTCTGCTTTGTTGTTGGCGATGACAAAGGCGGGATGACCGGCGGCGACAGTTTCGAGGCACAGCCGGGCGAGCGCCACCCTCGTCGGCAAATCCTCGTCCAGCAGGCGCGCGAATGGGTAGTAGCGCTGCTTTGCCTCTTCGTAGCCGTAGCCCGGATGCAGGTTCCAGCGCACGACCAGCGCACCGCGCTCGAGCTTGCTCAGCAGGCGGGCCTGTTCGCGCACGCCCGGTTGCCGCGGATGCAATCCCAGGCAGTGCCTGGCCCCAACGTCGCGCAGGGCCGCCAGGTAGTCGTCCGTGAGCAACCCGGCGTCGCGCAGCTCGACGGCGTACAGCGGCCCGCTCGGCAATTTGGCCAGAAACTCGCCGAGACGCCGCGCAAAATCCCGACTGTCGCCCGCAAGCGCGCGCGGGACAGGCGGAAACTGGAGCACGAGCGGTCCGGCTTTATCGGCCAGCCCCTCGAGCGCTGGCAGGACGAAACGCTCGGTGGCAAAGGTGGCGTCGAGGAAGTTTGGATTCTCCGGCGCTCGGATACCCGCCTCGGCACGCCGCAATGGGCTCACGCATTCGCCGGGCGCCTTGACCAGAAAACGGAACCCCGCAGGCACCTGCTCCGCGTAGTGGCGAAAGTCGGAGGCCGGGATCGGCGTGTAGAAGGTGCGGTCGATGCCGACGCTGCGCAGCAGCGGGTGCTGCGCATATGCGCGCAGCCCGTCGTGCGCGAGTAGGTGCGACTCATAAACCTCGGCATACACCAGGCCCGACCAGGTCGGGAACGACCACGACGACGTGCCGAGGAAGATCCCGGTCGGAAGATCGCGCGAGAGCGCCGCGAGCTCCGGTGCGGGCGGTGCCGGCTGTACCGAACGCGAAGCGGCGAGCGGCTGCGCTAGTGGTATGGAGAATAGCGGCAGCTGCTCGCTCATGCTCACCGCACCATTAGATGTAGCGGTGCAGCGCCCACCCGCTTCAGCTGGGGAGGCTCGCGGCAAACCGCGGGTACGCGTCCGCGATCTCGCCGCGTACGCGCCGTCGCAAAAGCCGTAACACCTCGGGCTCGGGCGGCGGCGTCACCACAGGGTCTTCCGAGCGATCGAAGTCGAAACCCGTGTTGTCCACGACGTCCTGCACCGAGTGCCCCGGGTGCACGCTCTCGAGCCGGAAGCGCGAGCGTGCGCGATCGAACGCAAACACGCCCAGGCCCGTCACCATCTTGTAGGGGCCACCTGGCCGATGCACGTTGGAAGGACTGACTCCCGGCGCGCTGATGAAATCGACTCTCGACACCATCACGCGCCTGGTGTGCTCCTCCCGAAAGAGAATCACACGCGGCACGAGAAAATACAGATAGGCCGAGCCGAACGAGCCGGGCCAGCGCACCTCGAGGTCCGGGTACGGTCCGGCGCCCACCAGGTTGATGTTCGCCTGGCCGTCGATCTGGCCGCCACCCAGGAAAAACGCATCGATGCGCCCCTGCGCCGCCAGATCGAACAGCTCGACACCGCCGTTGGTGAAGCTGTTATTGCGCGTTGCGCCGAGCACGTTCACGCGGAGCGCGCCGCCGGAAAGCTCGCGCGCGAGCAGGGCCCCCGCACCCGGAATCGGAGACGACGCGCCGGTCACGACATGCCGGCAACCTTCCAGCAGGCGCGCGATAACAACGATCAGCAGCTCGACCGGACTGGAGGCCGCGCTCACGCGAGCGCCTGGGCGCTGTCGTGCGCGAGCCAGGCTTCGAGCCAGCTCTCAAAGCCGGCTTTCGTGCGCGCGGCCGCCGCATAATTCTCGATTGCCGGTTCGTCAGCGGGATACTCTGCGCCGAAGCGCAGAGGCCACGCACCGCGCTCTACTTCGGCGATACCGCTGACATAGAGGGCCGGGATCACGCCGGGCGAGCGCTCGATGTCCTCCAGCAGGTTGTGGTCCGTGATGCGCTCCACGGTGACCACAGTGCGGCGCGCCGCATGGGCGAGCGTGAGCAGCTCACGCCAGCGCCCGATGAAGACGTTGCCGTAGCGGTCAGCCAGAGGCGCGTGAAACAGCGCGATGTCGGGTTGGATCGCGGGCAGCACAACGATCGGGTCATCGGTTTGGAACGGATTATCGATCACTTTCCAGTCTGGACGATGAGTCAGCACGTCGCTGCCGATGAGACCGCGCAGCGGTGTGAACGGAACTCCTTTTTGCGCGGCTTGCAACGCCGCGTGAATCGCGGGACAAGTCGATTCGAGCATGCGCAGCTTCTTGTCGCGCAGCGCTGCGGTGAAGCGCGGTGCGACTCCGAACTCCGCCAGGCTCACGGCAGAGGTCTCGATGGTCGACAACAGCCCGGCGCCAATCATGACGTCGGCTTGCATACCGCTGACCGGCACGCACACGAGATGCAGCCCGCGCGCGCCGCGCCGAACAAGCTCGCGCGTCGCCGCCATCGCCACTCCGGAATTATCGGATGGCACGGCGAGCTTCGCGCCGTCCATAATCATGGCCGCGAGAGCGGGTAGTTCACACAGCGGCGCGGTAGGCATCTGCGCTCCGAATACAGTAGAAGAGCGGGCCGGGGATGGGGACGCATGAGCTGCAGGGCATCCCAAGCGCGTCGATAATATTTAAGGAACCCCTAATTCACCAATTATAGGCGTGGCCGCGCTGCGTGTCGCGATGCGGCTACACCTGTGCTCGCTCCGACGACGCGCGCTTTTTATAATTCGGCGCGAGCCGTCCCCCATCGCCGCAGCCCGCGAAACGTTCATTGCGCAACTCCGCCCTTCAAGCCGTTCTGAGCCTGGCGATTTCCGCCGCAGCGGTGCTCGCGGTGCAAGTGCTGGCCACACGCGCCCCTGCGCTCCCCGCTACGCTGAGCGGCCTGCGGATATTCGGGCCATACGCCGCGTTCGCGCTCACCGCGGCGATCAGTCTGTGGTTCGGGCGCGCACGCATATTTCTTGCCGTACTGTGCATCGCGCTGGCTTATGCCGCGTACCGCTCTCTGCTCGGGGCCGGTCTGCAGGCGCCGGGTGCGCGCACAGCTTTCGCCGCGCTGTGCGTGTTCGTGCCCGCCAACCTGGCGCTGTTCAGCCTGCTGTCCGAGCGCGGCCTGTTCACCGTCTTCGGTTTGCGCCGGCTGCTGGTCATCGCGACTGAGCTTGCGTTCACGTTCTGGCTCATCGAAGCCGGCGTCACCGAGTTTGCCGATTGGCTCGGTGGAAACTGGTTCGACTTCGCGTGGCTGCGCGCGTCGCCTATCCCGCAGGCAGCGCTGGCAGTGATGCTGGCGAGCCTGGTCGTGGTGAGCGCACGTGCGCTCGCGCTGGGCAGCTCGGTCGATGCGGCGATGGCCGGTGCGCTCCTCGCGTTCTGCAGCGCCGCCGAGAAGGTGGAGCAGCCGAATGGCTTTGCGTTGCTCACTTCCTGCGCCGCCCTGCTCCTGCTGATCGGCGTGCTCCAGGACTCGCGCCGTATGGCGTTCCGAGATGAGCTCACCGGGTTGCCGAGCCGCCGCGCGCTGAACGAGCGCCTGATGGGCCTCGGGCACGACTTCACCGTCGCCATGCTGGACGTGGACCACTTCAAGAATTTCAACGACACCTATGGCCACGTCGTAGGCGATCAGGTCTTGCGGCTGGTCGCAGCCGAGCTCGAGCGCGTGCGCCGTGGAGGGCGGGCATTTCGCTATGGCGGCGAGGAGTTCGCCCTGTTGTTTCCAGGGCGGGGCATCCGGGAGATCATCGGTGAGCTCGATGTGCTGCGCGCGAACATCGCCCAGCATCGGATCGGTTTGCGCGGCGCCGACCGGCCACCGGAAGCGGAGGCCGGCCGCCACCTGCGCGCCGGGCAGGCACCTCGGAAGATCGTATCGGTGACGGTCAGCATTGGCGTGGCCGAGACCAACGACAAGCTGAGATCCCCGGATGAGGTTCTGAAGGCCGCTGATCGTGCGCTCTACCGCGCCAAAGAGAAGGGCAGGAACACGGTGAGCAGGTGATACGGGCCTTTCAGGGTTTGCAGGGATACGCGGCAGTGAGCGCAAGAAAAACGAGCAGGTGCGCATCCTCCGACAAGCGATCGGGGTGGGCATCGAGGTAGTCCATCACGGCCGATACGCCCTGGCGCGGCGAGAACCCCGGGGGCAGGCAAAACCACATGTCCGCCTCGCCCCGCCAGGCGGCCCACGCGTGCCCCCACACGAAGCCGTCGATGAAGCTGACGCAGGCCTGGGCGTCCGCCCCCAGGGCCGCGTCGAGCAGACCCGCATCGGTTCGCAACGGCTCACATCGCGCTTGCAAGCGCGTGCCGGGCTCCTTCCCCATGGTGCCGTTGCCGTTCGTGTCCTGGCCATCGGCCCCCTGGGCAAGCGCCGGTGCGGCCGTGCTCAGCAGCAGCGCGCAAAGCACGGCCATCAGCGGCCTCCCCAGGCGCTTTTCGAGAGTCATGCCGTCCGGCCCGGGAGGTTCTCTCGCGCCCTCGAAGCATCAGGCTTGGAGCCGGCAGCAGCTCTCGAAGCGGGAGCCCCTTGAAAACATCCGGGCACGCCCCTATTGATTCGCCGGGCTCGTGCGTACAGCGGGAGCCCATTTCCGTCAATCCCACAAGTCATCGGGAGCTCGCAGGCTATGAAGATTCGTCCGATACACGACCGCGTCATCGTCAGGCGGCTCGAAGAGGAGCGCAGGACCGCGTCCGGCATTGTTATTCCCGACACCGCAGCCGAGAAGCCCGATACCGGCGAGGTCGTCGCGGTGGGCAAGGGGAAGGTGACCGAAGAGGGCAAGGTCCTGCCGATGTCGGTAAAGGTTGGAGACAAGATTCTGTTCGGCAAGTATTCCGGGCAGACCGTGAAAGTTCAAGGCGAAGAGTTGCTCGTGATGCGAGAGGAAGACATCATGGGCGTGCTGGAGAACGCGTAACAGTCAGGAGGCAAACAATGGCAGCGAAGGAAGTCAAGTTTCACGATTCGGCCCGTCACCGCATTGTGGCGGGCGTAAACATCCTCGCCGATGCGGTCAAGGTCACGCTCGGGCCCAAGGGGCGCAACGTAGTCTTGGAGAAATCCTGGGGGGCCCCCACGGTAACCAAGGATGGGGTCTCGGTGGCCAAGGAGATCGAGCTGAAAGACAAGTTCGAGAACATGGGCGCCCAGATGCTGAAGGAGGTGGCGAGCAAGACCTCCGACGTGGCCGGCGATGGCACCACAACGGCCACCGTGTTGGCGCAGTCCATCGTGCAGGAGGGGATGAAATACGTCGCCGCCGGCATGAACCCCATGGACCTCAAGCGCGGCATCGAAAAGGCAGTGGATGCGGTGGTCGACGAGATCAAGAAGATCTCGAAGCCGGTCACCACCAACAAGGAAATCGCGCAGGTCGGGGCCATCTCCGCCAACGCCGATGACGCTGTCGGCAAGATCATCGCCGACGCCATGGAAAAGGTCGGCAAGGAAGGCGTCATCACGGTCGAGGACGGCAAGAGCCTGCAGAACGAGCTGGATGTCGTCGAGGGCATGCAGTTCGACCGCGGTTACCTGTCGCCCTATTTCATCAACAATCCGGATCGCCAGCTGGCGATCCTGGAGGACCCGTATATCCTGTTCCACGACAAGAAGATTTCCGCCATCCGGGATCTGCTGCCGCTGCTGGAACAGGTCGCCAAGGCAGGCAGGCCGCTGCTGATTGTGGCCGAGGAAGTAGAAGGCGAGGCCCTCGCCACACTGGTGGTCAACAACATCCGGGGCATCCTCAAGACTTGCGGGGTGAAAGCACCGGGCTTCGGCGACCGCCGCAAGGCGATGCTGGAAGACATGGCGATTCTCACCGGCGGCACCGTGATCAGCGACGAGCTCGGGCTGAAGCTGGAGAACGCGACGCTGAACGACCTCGGCCGCGCCAAGCGCGTCGAGGCAGGCAAGGAAGAGACCACCATCATCGACGGCGCCGGCGACAAGAAGTCGATCGAGGGGCGCATCAAGTCCATTCGTCAGCAGATCGAAGAAACCACTTCCGACTACGACAAAGAGAAGCTGCAGGAGCGTGTCGCCAAGCTGGCCGGCGGTGTTGCTCTGGTCAAGGTGGGAGCTGCCACCGAGGTCGAGATGAAGGAGAAGAAAGCCCGCGTGGAAGACGCTCTGCACGCGACGCGGGCCGCGGTCGAAGAAGGTGTGGTGCCTGGCGGGGGCGTAGCGCTGCTGCGCGCGCGACAGGCGGCAGCCAAGGTCAAAGGCGCCAATCACGATCAGGACGCCGGCATCAAGATCGTCATGCGTGCGCTGGAAGAGCCGCTGCGGCAGATCGTGGCCAACACCGGCGACGAAGCCTCGGTCGTGCTGGCCAAGGTGCTGGAGGGCAAGGGCAGCTTCGGCTGGAACGCCGCCACCGGCGAGTACGGCGACCTGGTGCAGATGGGTGTGATCGATCCCACCAAAGTCACCCGCTTCGCGCTGCAGAACGCGTCTTCCGTGGCTGGGCTGATCCTCACGACCGACGCCATGGTGGCCGAGCTTCCGAAGGACGAGAAGCCTGCGCCCATGCCGCACGGCGGCGAGATGGACTACTAGACAAAGCGGCACACACTGAGACTCGAGACCCCGCCTGGGCGGGGTCTTTTTTTCGTCTGCGCCGAGCCTGCCCTCGAACGTATACTCCCGCCGAGCCACACACCTTCATCGGAGACAAAACGAATGAGCGGTTATGTCATCACCGTCGACTTCAACCTCCATCCCGGCGCGCTGAAGCAGTTCCTGCCGCTGATCGTCGACAACGCCAACCGATCGCGCAGCGTCGAGCCCGGCTGCGAGCGCTTCGATGTGCTGATCCCGAAAGATTCGACCGATCGCGTGCTGCTGTACGAGATCTACAAGGACAAGGCAGCATTTGGAGAACATTTGAAGGCCGCACATTTCCTTGAGTTCAGCACGGCGGCCGGGTCGCTCGTGATGGACAGGAAGATCGTCGAATACAGCTTGGAAAACTGAGCCGGTATCGCGTCAACGCATTTAGAATTAGAGCGTTAGCGAGCTCTCGAAGGGTCACGCGCCGTGTGTTGGCGCGCTCATTGCCTGCGCTCGGGCGAGTTCGGTGTGGCCCGGCAGGGATGGATGTGTTTTTTGGCAGCCACGCCCCTGGGCGAGAAGCTTCACGTAAGTTGCAGATTGAAACGCAACTGCCCGCCGCTACTGGTGAAAATCGGCTAGCAAGGGTAGGATGCGCGACTTAAGAGGCGGCACACCGGCCGCCGCGCCGGGCAGAATCGGCGCGGCTGCATTGTGGTGAGGAACAACAACGGTGGATGCCGACAATAAGGAGAGCGTTTGAAGCCCACAGACATCGGTCGACCGGAATACTTTCACAAGGTCGTCGATTGCCAATGGGCCTGCCCGGCCCACACCCCCGTCCCTGAGTACATCCGGTTGATCGCCGCGGGCCACTACAGCGAGGCCTACCTGATCAACTGGAAGTCGAACGTCTTTCCCGGCATTCTCGGGCGCACGTGCGACCGCCCGTGCGAACCTGCGTGCCGGCGAGGCCGGGTGGAAGAAGGTGCTGGACAAAAACCAGAGCCGGTCGCGATCTGCCGCTTGAAGCGCGTCGCCGCCGACTACAAGGACGACATCCGCGACCGGCTGCCCCAGCCGGCAAGCGAGAAAAACGGCAAGCGGGTCGCCTGCATCGGCGCCGGCCCTGCCTCCCTGACCGTGGCGCGCGACCTGTTGCCGCTCGGCTACCACGTCGTTATCTATGAGGCCGACCCGTTCGCGGGCGGCATGATGCGCACGCAGATCCCCAAGTTCCGTCTGCCCGAGACCGTGCTCGACGAGGAGGTGGGCTACGTCCTCGACCTTCAGCCCGAAATACGCGCCGGCCAGCGCGTGACGAGCATGAAGAGCGTGCTCGAGGAGGGCTACGACGCGATCTTCGTCGGCTGCGGCGCCCCGCGCGGGCGGGACTTGAACATTCCCGGCCGCAAGGAAGCGGCGGCCCACATTCACATCGGGATCGACTGGCTCGCCAGCGTGTCCTTCGGCCACATCAACCGTATCGGCAAGCGCGTGATCGTGCTGGGCGGAGGCAATACCGCCATGGACTGCTGCCGTTCGTCCAAGCGGCTGGGCGGTGAGGACGTACGCGTCGTCGTCCGCTCGGGCTTCGACGAGATGAAGGCCTCACCCTGGGAGAAGGAAGACGCGATGCACGAGGGCATCCCGATCCTCAACTATCTCGTGCCGAAGTCGTTCACCCACGACGGAAGCCGACTGACCGGCGTGGTGTTCGAGAAGGTCAAGCCGGTGCACGATGATTACGGGAACCGCAAACTGGTCCCGACCGGCGAGCCGGACGTGCACATGGAGTGCGACGACGTGCTCGTCGCCATCGGCCAGGAGAACGCCTTCCCCTGGATCGAGCGCGGGCTGGGCCTGGAGTTCACCCCGGGCGGGCTGCCTGTGGTGGACGCGCTCACCATGCAATCCACGCTTCCACACGTCTTCTTCGGCGGCGACGCAGCGTACGGACCGAAGAACATCATCTGGGCTGTCGCTCACGGGCACGATGCCGCCATCTCGATCGACAAGCTGTGCCATGCCGAAGACCTGCGCAGCCGACCCGCGCCGCACGTGAATCTCGCGTCGCAGAAGATGGGCATCCACGAGTGGAGCTACGACAACGAAATTTCGGACGACAAGCGCTACCGCGTGCCGCTCAAGGACAGCCGCATCACGCTCAAAGACATCAAGGTGGAGGTGGAGCTCGGCTTCGATCCGAAGCTCGCCTTCGCCGAGGCGCAGCGCTGCCTGAACTGCGACGTGCAGACCGTGTTCAGCGACAAGCTGTGCATCGAGTGCGATGCCTGTGTCGACATCTGCCCGATGGACTGCATCACCTTCACCGAAAACGGTGCGGAAGAGGATCTGCGGCGCCGCCTGCGCGCGCCGGCGAGAAACCTGACGCAGGATCTGTACGTGTCCGACACGCTCAAGACCGGCCGCATCATGGCCAAGGACGAGGACTTGTGCCTGCACTGCGGGCTGTGCGCCGAGCGCTGCCCAACCGGCGCCTGGGACATGCAGAAATTCTTCCTCGACATGACCAACGCCGGACCCGGATGCCGCGTGAGGCGCAAGGAGCCCAGTGCCACGGCAGCTTGAGTGCGCTGCCGACGCCGAAAGCCCGATGCCTCCAGCCGCTCAAATCCGCATCAACGACTTCGTCGTCAAGTTCGCCAACGTCAACGGGTCAGGCTCGGCGTCCGCTAACACGCTGTTCGCCAAGTCGATCCTGCGCATGGGCGTACCGGTCAGCCCGCGCAACATCTTC
This sequence comes from Burkholderiales bacterium, assembly GCA_035622675.1. Taxonomy (GTDB): domain Bacteria; phylum Pseudomonadota; class Gammaproteobacteria; order Burkholderiales; family SHXO01; genus SHXO01. Next base: position 36,156 of record DASPUW010000433.1, read on the forward strand.
CCCTCCAACATCCAGGGCCTGCCGACCTGGTACGAAGTGCGCGTGTCCGAGTCCGGCTACCTGGGCCGGCGCGGCGGCGTCGATCTGATGGTCGCGATGAACCCGCAGACCTGGGACAACGACGTGGCGGAGATCGAGCCTGGCGGTTATCTGTTCTACGACTCGACGCGACCCCTGCCTGACTCGAAGTTCCGCGACGACGTCCATGTCATCGGCATGCCACTCACCGAGATCTGCAACCGCGAATACGCCGATCCGCGCCAGCGGCAGCTGTTCAAGAACATCATCTACGTCGGCGCGCTGTCGACTCTGATCGACCTCGACCCGCGCGAGGTGGAGAAGCTGATCGCCGAGCAGTACAAGGGCAAGGAGCGACTGCTCGAGTCCAACATCAAGGCCCTGCACATGGGGCGCGACTACGCCGCCAGCTATCTGCCCTCGATCGGCCTCAAGATCAAGCACGCCAGCGCGGTGGGCAACAAGATCTTTCTCGAAGGCAACAGCGCGGCTGCGCTGGGTTGCGTTTATGGCGGAGCGACGGTCGCCGCCTGGTACCCCATAACACCGTCGTCGTCGCTGGCCGAGGCCTTCAGCCGGCACTGCCGCAGATACCGCCACGATGCGGACAGCGGAAAGGCGCGCTACGCGATCATCCAGGCCGAAGACGAGCTGGCATCGATCGGCATCGTGATCGGAGCCTCCTGGAACGGCGCGCGCGCGTTCACCTGCACTTCGGGACCCGGCATCTCGCTAATGCAGGAGTTCATCGGCCTCGCCTACTTCGCCGAGATCCCGGCGGTGATCTTCGACGTGCAGCGGGGCGGCCCGTCCACAGGCATGCCCACGCGTACGCAGCAGTCCGATCTCATCTCCTGCGCCTACGCCTCGCACGGCGATACCAAGCACGTGCTCCTGTTCCCCGAGGACCCGAAGGAGTGCTTCGACCTCGCCGCCGAGGCTTTCGACCTGGCCGAGCGTCTGCAGACACCGGTATTCGTGCTGATGGACCTCGACATCGCCATGAACGAGCGCCTGTGCGAACCGCTCGCCTGGGACGATGCGCGCCGCTACGACCGCGGCAAGGTGACGACCTACCAGGACCTGGAAGCGGGCGTGTCCTTCGGGCGCTATCTCGATGTCGATGGCGACGGTATTCCCTATCGGACCTACCCTGGCACCCACCCCGCGCGCGGCGCCTTCTTCACCCGCGGCACGACGAAGGACCGCTATGCGCGCTACAGCGAGGCCGGTCCCGACTACGTGGACAACATGCAGCGGTTGCTGCGCAAGTTCGAAACGGCGAAAGAGCTGTTGCCGAGACCCGCACTGCGTCCCGCCAGCCAGGCAACGCGCCTGGGCGTGATCTATTTCGGCTCGACCAGTCCGGCCATGCGGGAGGCGCTCGACGCGCTCGAGAACGACGGAGTGCAACTCGACGCGCTCCGGGTGCGTGCATTTCCGTTCCACGACGACGTGTACGAGTTCGTGGCCGAGCACGACCAGGTCTTCGTAGTCGAGCAGAATCGCGACGCCCAGCTGCGCATGCTGCTGGTCAACGAGGGCGCTATCGATCCATCGCGCCTTATCTCGGTGCTCCACTACGACGGCACGCCCATCACCGCGCGCCACATTATCACCGAGCTCGCGGAGAAAGTCGCGCTGCTGAAGGTGACGCCGCTGCGGACCGGAGCAATGACGCGCGCTGCCAAATGACCTACCTCGCCAAGCCCAAGCTGCACCATCCTTCGCTCGAGAAAAATGCGCTCGGCCTCACCCGGCGCGACTACGAGGGAACAGTGTCCACGCTCTGCGCCGGATGCGGCCACGACTCCATCAGCGCGTCCATCATCCAGGCGTGCTTCGAGCTCGACTTGCCGCCGCATCGCATCGCCAAGCTGTCCGGCATCGGCTGCTCCTCCAAGACGCCGACCTATTTCCTCGGCAGCTCACACGGCTTCAACAGCGTCCACGGCCGCATGCCCTCGGTGCTCACCGGCGCCAGTCTCGCCAACCGCGAGCTCACTTATCTCGGCGTGTCAGGTGACGGCGACTCCGCCTCTATCGGGCTCGGCCAGTTCGCGCACGCGCTCAGGCGCGGCGTGAACATGGTCTACATCGTGGAGAACAACGGCGTATATGGTTTAACCAAAGGGCAGTTCTCCGCCACCGCCGACCAGGGTTCGAAGAGCAAGAAGGGGGCGGTCAATGCCGATGCGCCGATCGACCTCGTCATGCTAGCGCTGCAGCTGGGCGCCACTTACGTGGCGCGCAGCTTCTCGGGTGACAAGGAGCAGCTGACTCCGCTCATCAAGGGTGCGCTGCTGCACGAGGGGGCCGCCTTCATCGACGTCATCTCGCCGTGCGTGGCGTTCAACAACCATGAGGGATCGACCAAGAGCTATGACTATGTACGGGAGCACAACGAGGCGGTGAACAGCCTTGACGTCATGCTGCCGCGCGCCCCGATCGCGGCCCGTTACGCTCCGGGGACTTTGGAGGAGGTGGTGCAGCACGACGGCTCGGTGCTGCGCCTGCGCAAGCTCGCGGTCGACTACGACCCCGGCGACCGCGTCTCAGCCATCAACTTCCTGCTGCACCACGACGCCAAAGGCGAGGTCGTCACCGGTTTGCTCTATGTCGACCCGCAGCCGCAGGATCTGCACGCCCGCCTCAACACGGTCGGCACGCCGTTCAACGCTCTCACCGAGACCGAGCTTTGCCCGGGCGCGCAAGCACTCGAGCGCTTCAACCAAGCCCTGCGCTAGTGACGTGGGCGGGGCACCCGGTCCCCGTCCGTCCCCACCCTGTGCGTCACTGAACCACGGTGGCGTGCTTGCGGTGTATCGAGGCCTCTATCTCTACCCGGCGATCCTTCTGCAGGCAGGTGATCAGCTCTTCGCGCGCCAGCCCCTGGCAATCGACCGAAGGCGTGAGCGGATTCTTCTCCCCGCGCCCCTCGTAGTGGATCTTGTTCTGCGGCACGCCCTTGCCCATCAGGTATTGAGCCACCGCGTAGGCGCGCAGTTCGGACAGGCGCCGATTGTAGTCGGTGGTGCCGATGCGATCGGTATAGCCGACGATGTCGAGACGATCGTATTCGGCCGTCTTCAGCTTGCCCGCCAGGTCATCGAGGATGTGCTGGACTTCTGGCCGTAACGCGTACTGATCAAAGTCGAAACGCCCTTCTTCGTTGACACCGAGCACCAAGGGCAGCGCGCCGCCCAGGGTCTGCGGCCGGTACTCCTCGTCGACTTTTACCTTCCCGCTCGGAACGTCGATCGCTGCAACGCGACCGTCGCCCTCCATCGTGGCCGCTGTATCACCCCCAGCGCCACCACTGACGCCGGACGCGCCCGCCGCGCCGCCGCGCTTCTGCCCAGCCGCACCCGCGGCGCCGCCCTCGATTGCTGCCGTCGCGTCGCCCTGCGAAAGATCGGCACCTGCAGCGGCGCCCTGCGCATCGCCGTCGCTAGCCGCGGCGCCGCCACCCGACGTGGACGAAGCGCCGCCACCAGACGTCGACGAAGCGCCGCCGCGAGCTCCCGTGCCAGGTCTGCCGCCGCCAGATGCTGCGGCCGCTCCGCCGGCCGCGCTGTCCGTTGCAGCCGTCTGCACGGCGCTCGCGCCGCCACCGGTCTCTGACGTGGTGCCCGCCGACGATGCCGCTCCGGCCGCAGCTGCGCCACCGGCGGCTGCCTTGGAGCCGCTAGCCGAAGCGTGATTGCCGCCGGCGCGCGCTCCGCCTGCAACCCCCGTGGCCGAGTCGCCCGACGACGACGCGCCCGCCTCGTTGGACGCAAGATCGCCGGCCTGCCCGGCTCCGGCCCCTTCCTGGCTGGCCCCCGCTCCGCTCTGCGACGCAGCAGAAACGCTGTCCGAGCTCCCCGATGTTGCAGTGTTGGGTGGAGCACCCGGTGTGCTGTTCGCGCGTCGCTTCGCAGTGTCGTTGCCGGCCAACGTCGGGTCGCCGGACAGCGAGCCCAGATGTGTCGCCTTGGTCGAGCAGCCGACCAGGAGCGCGGCCAACAGCAGCGGCGCCAGATTGACGCAGGTCGCACGCAATGTACCGACCGGAGCTGGCTCGAGCCGTTCCTGGGTGGAGGTGTGGTTTGTCATGTGCATCGCGCTCCTCATGATTCGCGGAGAGTCCGCAGGGAATCGCCGATACCAGCAGCAGGGCACCAGCGGTCGAATGTTAACCGACTTGAGGCCGCGGCGTGCATGCGTCGGCGCACCGCGCGGCTCGACGCCGGGCCAAGGTGTGCATCGATCGGAGTCGTTCGCTTCGAACTCGTGCCGGGCACCGGATTTGCACCGGCGCCTTGCACTTGGGACTTCCCGCTCAAACGATGCGTTGGCGTTGGCTGCTTCTGTTTGCTCTGGCCTGGGTGGCATGGGACCGCTGGGAGGCGCGGCCGATCGTTCACCCGCCCGGGGTTCTCGTCAGCACGGACCCGGTGCAGACAGACCTTGGACCGAGCCCGCCACGGCTCTCCAAAGCCGGATATCAAATCCTGCCTCTGCAGTCGTTTTCCCTCGACGCCCGCGTCCTCAGCAAAGAGCGTTACCGCTTCGACGAGGCTGCGGATATCGCTCCGGTAGACCTCGCGCTCGGCTGGGGACGGATGTCCGATCAGGCCATCTTGGATGCTTTCGACATCAGCCAAAGTGGAAGGTTCTATTTCTGGCACGTGGACCGCTTCCCGATCCCGCGCCGCGAGATCGAGACGCACAGTGCCAACATGCACATGATTCCGGCCAACGACGAGGTCAAGCGCAGGCTGCTGAGGATACGCGCCGGCCAGATCGTCAGCCTGAGCGGCTACCTCGTCGAAGTCCGCGGCGCGAACGGCTGGCGTTGGCGCAGTTCCCTCACGCGCGACGACACGGGCGCCGGCGCGTGCGAGGTGGTGTGGGTCGAGACGGTCCAAGCGCGCTGATCGCTCGGGCTACTGGGCCTCGCGGATATAATCGCGGACCTAGCTATCGAGGAGACCGGAATGATCGATCTGTACCTTGCTCCTACCGCCAACGGGCTGCGCGCATCCGTCGCGCTCGAGGAGGCGGGGCTCGCTTATCGCGCTCACAAAATCGACCTGGCCAAGGGCGAGCAGCGCTCGGCGGAGTTCCTCAAGCTCAACCCTGCGGGCTTGATCCCGGTCATCCTCGATGACAGCGCTGCGGGCGGAAAGCCGCTCGCACTGTCGCAATCCGGCGCGATCATGTTGTACGCCGCAGAGAAGAGCGGCAAGCTGCTGCCGCGAGATCCTGCGCGGCGCGCTACTGCGCTCCAATGGCTGATGCAGGCTGGAAGCGACGTTTCGGGCGCCAGCAACGCGGTGTTTCAGATGGAGATGCGCGCGCCGGAGAAGAGCGCTGCGAACCTGGAATACTTGAAGAACCGGCTGATCGACTTCTTCTCCGTGTGCGATCGCCGCCTGGAGGGGCGCGATTTCCTCGCCGACGAACTGTCGGTGGCCGACCTCATGCTGTATCCCAACTTCGCGCTGCGCAAACCGCTGCTCGATGCGGCCGGGGGTCTGCCCAACCTCCAGCGCTGGGGAGCTGCCCTGGCCGCGCGACCCGGCGTTGCCAGAGGCATGCAGGTTCTGGGTTGATGTATCTGGCACCTCGGTCAGCGCGCTTCAGGCGGAGTTGAGCACATCAACGCTGCGGCGCCTGCGCCACGCGTGCATCTATCTTCGGATCTGCACAGACATCGGCCCCATCGCGAGGCAAGCTGGCCTGCGTGAGCTTTTGCACGGGCACGACGAAGATCGATGTCATCAGACGGCCTACGGTGTCCATCACATCAGAGCCAGCGACGCCGATCTTGAAGTCGGTGATGGTGCCGCTCACGCCCACAGGCGTGGCCAGACTGAAGAACTGCGGCGTCTTCGCTCGCGGAGCCAGACGGAACGCGAGCACCTCGGTCCCGAAGTCCACCCTGCCCTCGCCGTTTACCCGCATGCGGCTGGTGTCGAGCAGGATCTCGTCCTGGCTCAGCTTGCCGTCGCGGATGTGGAAGCGGCCCACCGCGCAATTGACCTTCGATTCCGATGAAGGATCGACGTTCGGAATCAGCGCGACGAACAGGTTGACCGCCCACAGGTCGAAGATGCCCGCCCTCAGGTTTTGCGGCCAGACGGCGAAATCGATCCGCCCGTTTGCGTGCTGCATGAGCGCGTCGAGGGTGGGCGCGCGGGCGTCGAGATTCACGCGCAGGCTGAACCGTCCCTGGAGATCGGTGCGGGGATTGATGCGCCGCGCCAGGATGCCGTAGTCGAATCGATCCACCCACATGTCCGCCGTCACCGCAACATCCTTCTCCGTGGGCAGGAAAGAAAACGCGATGCGCGCGGACCCGCCGGGGATATTCACTTCCGCCGGATCGAGCATGAACTTTCCGTCCGCGAGCTGGGCCTTCAGGCTGCCGCTGCCGAGCTTGTCCGGCCCCGACAGCACCTCCTCCACGGCGACGCTCAGATAGGCATCGAGGGCTCGCATCACCTCGGGGCTCAGCAGCTTCTGGCCCTGTGCCGCGGCCTCTTTGGCTTTGGCGCGCATCTCCTCTGCCGTCAGCGGCTTGCTCGGCTTCTTCTCCTTTTCGACCATCGACCAGCTGCCGAGCTTGAAATCATCCAGCTGGACGCGTGGCGCTTTGAGGTCGATCTCCAGGCGTGGGCGCTCGCCGGTCGTGGCGAGGCTGCCGCGGCCATTCAACCGGCTGTCCCCGACTCGCAGGCTGAGGTCGGGAACTTCGTAGCCGCTGCCCGCGGCCTCGAACTTCCCGCCGAGCTCCCACGGCCCCCAGGGCGGCAGCTGCACGTGCGCAAGCTGATTCAGGCTGTCGAAACGCTCTCCGTGCGCAGACAGCTCGAGGTGCATCTCGCGCTGCGTGATGGGCAACGCGACCTTGCCCGTCAACTGAAGCTGCGTGCCGGCGGCCTCCGCCGTCATCGAAAATGGCACGCTGCTGCTCGTCTTCAGAAAATCGGGCAAAGCCCCGCTCGCGATGCGGATGGTGACCGCCGTAGTATCGATCGCGCCGTCGAGATCGAGCGTGATCGGCTTGCCGGGGGCGGCCCGCGCCAGGCCCTTTGCGACTTTGATCGGCAGCTGAAGCGTGCGGTTGGGGTCGCGCAGGGTGAGCTGGCCGGATTCGACCTCCGCCAGCAGCGACGAGCGCTCGAGCATCTCGCCGAGACGGCTGCCGCGGCCGACGAGCTCGGCACGCACGAGCTGCGCGCGCGACTCGAGCTCGCTCACGACTTTCATCCTCTGCAGCAGAGCGCCGATGTCCACGTTCTCGGCCGCGACCCAGAGCGAAGCTTCGGGCACTTCGCCCCGCAGATCGAGCGCCGCCGCCCCGGAGAATGTCGCGCCCGCCACGGTTGCGCTGAAAGGAGAGGGCCACATGTGGCCGTCGCGGATGCGGCCGGAGAACGACACGTCGCTCAGCGGCACGGGCCGCATCGTTACGCGTTTGAGCTGCACGTCGATGTCGGCGTCGAACAGGCTGATGCCGTGGGGGAGGATGGGCAGGTCGATGGACGGCGTGGCAGGAGCTTTGGGATCCGAAGGCGGCAGCATGTGCTCCAACTCATCGAGATCGAGGTTGTCGACCGTGAGGCGCGCCTCGAGTACAGGCTGCCGGCTGAGGCCGACCAGCGCGAGCTCCGCGTTCATCGTTGTGTTGCCGAGGCGAACGCTGAAAGGGCTCAAGCGCCATTCGTCGCTGCCCACGCGCACCTGGCCTTCGATGGCCACGCGGCCGGATGCATCGCGCGCGAGGCCGAGCCACCGCGCGACATCCCCGGCGCGCGCTGCCTCCAGCTCGAAGCGCAGGTCTGTGCCGCGCCCGGCCTCCGCGGCAGCCAACATGCCATCCAGCCGAAACGTCGCTCCGCTGGCGTTCACCTCGAGCTGCAGCGGCCAGCGCAGCTCATGCACGAGAGCTGCCAGATCGCCCCCTTTGAAGCTTCCGGAGAACGGCTCGCCGAGCAGCGATCCTCGCGCACGGCCGTTCAGCTTTCCGCCGGCGGGGATGGCAACATCGAAGGCGTCGAGCCTGAATTCCACCGGCTTGCCGCCTTCGACGTTCCCGTAGCTCAGCCGCGCTTGTGTCATACCCACCCGCACGTCGAGCGTGCGCACGATGGCGGCCAGGTTATCGCCGCGCCCCTTCAAACGCAGCCCGAAGCGCCCCAACTCGCCTTCCACGCCGCGCACGCCGGTGAACACCTGGGCCAATCGTCCGAGCTTCGAGCGCTCGGTTCCCAGCGACAGCACAAAATCGGGGACCTTTGCCGTGGTGTCCACCTCCACGTTACCCACCAACGGCACGTCGGCCACACTGGTCTGCACTGGGGCTTTCAGCCGTCCCTCCAGCAGGACGAGGTGGAGCGCCGAGTCACGGACGTCGCCCGGCAGCCCCTTCCATTTCTCGATCTTCAGAGCGAGATCGATATCGAGCAGCCCGAGCTCTTTGAGGCTGTAGCTCTGCCTCTCCGCCTCGGCCAAGGTCTCCTTCGCCTCTGTAACGGAGCGCGCGGCGCTCTTCCGCGTCTCCTCGAGCTGGCCCGTGAGCGACTCGCTGGAGGGCGGTCCGCGTGCCTGCGGCTTCGCTGGTTGCGCCTCGCTGCGAAGCAGAGGTTCGAGATCGAGCACAGGCAAGGTCAGGTCCCCACTGACGCGCGGCTGCTTCCCGGTCAGATCGAGGCCGAGCTCGCCGTGCAAAGCGCTCTCCCCCATGACGCCGTTCAGCTCCGAAATGCGAAGCCGACCCCGGTCCCATTGCACCCTGCCGCTGAGTCCGGTCGCGCCAACCGGCGGGAACTTGGTCTGGAGCAGGCGCTCCAGCTCCGCGAGATCGCGCGTGCCGAGACCGAAAGTGACGTCGACCGCGGGCGTACCCAGTGGATCCTTGATGCTTCCGTTGACCTCCAGGGCAGTACCTACGAATTCCAGATGAAGCTTGAACGGCCAGGGCTTGTCGGATGCGTTGAGGCCAGACAAGGGGCCGCCGTCGATACGGACGGTGTAAGGGAAGCTCTTCTCGACCGCGCCGCGCAGCGTGAGCACTGCGGGCCGCCCGAGCGCCGCTTCGCCAACCATCTCATCCAAAGCGAAATAGCGGCTGCGGCCACCGCTCACATACTCGACGTTCATGTTCCTGAACGCGACGGACTCGATCGCCTCGATCCGCACCGGGGCAGCGCCACTCGCCGCCGGCTGGGGAGATGCTGGTGCGGAAGACGGACTGCCGAAGTCCCAGTTGACCCGGCCATCTGCCGCCTCCTCGAGGCGGACACGTACGTCCTCAGCCTCGACCTTCACAACCCGGATCTCGTTGCGCAGCAGCGGAAGTAGCTCGAGACGCAGGCGCGCCTGGCCGAGACTCGCGAACTGCGGCGCGGAAAAACCGGGAGGGCTGTCGATGCGGACACCGCCCACCTTGAGCGTCGGGCGCAGCGTCGGTATCAGCTCCAGGGGGCCCTCCAGCGTGACCGGGCGTCCAAGAGCCTGACTGGCCGCCTGGGCGATGGATGCGCGCCACGGCGCGGCACTGATCGAAATTCCGAACACGCTCACCACGGCGGCGGGCAAGATGAGCACCGCGATAACCACCGCGAGCGATATCAAAACCCAACGCAGGACCCTGCGAACGGAACGAGCCACCAGGATAGCCAACGATTCATGGAGAAGCCGCGTATGATAGTCGAAGTCGAAATGAGGACAGCCCGGGATAGAAAAGCCATGACTCGAGCTGCGCAATGGCGGACGTTCGCGCTGGCGATGCTGCTCGTGCTCATCGCCGCACCCTGGGGTGCGGCGAAAGCGGACATCTACCGCTGCACCACGGCGGACGGCAAAACGCTGTACGCCGACGCGCCCTGCCCCCGTGGGGCGGTGCAGGGCGCCAACATCACTTCAGCGGTGGGCGCGTGCGCGGATGACGCGTGCGCGCTGAAACGGGAGCAAGCGGCTTCGCAAGCCTGGGCACGGCTGCGAGCCGAGCAGGATCAGCTCGCGCAGGTGACGGACAGGCGTCGGCGGGAGGAGATTGAAAACGAGCGCGCTCGGCTGGACGCGCAGCTGTGGCGCCAGTCCATGGAGGCTCGGCTAGCGGCGGCGACGAGCGATTCCAACTACGGGGTCGGCTATGCGCCGTACTACCCGGTCTACTCCGTGTACCCGGCCCTAAGGCCTTGCGGATGGCGTTGCGTCGGGTTGCACCCGGGGATCGGGAAGGGAGCACCGACGCGGCGGACATGGGGCACCGCGCTGCGCATCGATCGGCACTAGCTCGAGCGCAGACACGAAGTTCAAAGAAAACGCCCGCAGATGCGGGCGCTTTTCTATTGCGGCGCCGCGGCGCGATCAGCGCTCGCGGTCGTTGTGCTTCTCGCGGTAGATCTTGCGGCTCTGGTGATTCTCCGCCGCTTGTATGTGCTGCTGTTCGCTGGCGCTCACGTGACCATTGGCTCCGGCGCGCGCCTCCTTGCGGTTGACGTTCGCCTGCCCTTTCTCGAGGTTCCCCACCTCGCGATTGGTCAGCTGCCCGGACTGAACGCCCTGCTCGATGCGTTGCTGCTGATTGACGTTGCGCTGCACGTCGGCCTGCATACGTTGAGATGAGGCGGAATTCGGGTTTCCGGTTTGCCCGTTGTGCTTGTCGCGATAGATCTCTTGGCTCTCCTTGTTCTGCGCCTGCTCGATGCGCCGCCTCTCCGCATCGCTCAGCTTGCCGTTGGCCTCCGCGCGCTGCTCCATCTTCTCGATGTTCGCCTCACCCTTTTCCAGCTTGGCGGCTTCCTTGGTCGTAAGCTGGCCGGATTGCAGACCCTGCTCGATGCGCTCCTGTTGGTTCACGTTGCGCTGCACGATGTCGGCAGTATTCTGAGCGACCGCTGGCTGCACAAACAGTGCAGTCACGGCGAGAATCACCGCAGTCTGTGAAAGCGTCATGACGATTTCTCCTTTGATGGGCGCGAGACGAGCGTCTCGACGTGACTCTAACGGCATACCTCGCGACGGCGTTGACTCACGAACTCGCGCTTACATTCGACTTACGCCGCGCGATAATTAGCGTGCACCACCTTGTCTTCGGCAGCCGACGGTCGTTCGCTTACAATTTCTCCGGTGACCGACGTTTCTTCAACAAACCCGCTCTCGATACCATGACACCGCTCCACCTCCCGTCGCGCAAGATCCTGTCCTGTGGCATCGTCCCGGTCCATTTCGACGGGCTGCGCTATCGACTGCTTGCCCTCCGCGGCTCCAAGGGCTGGGATTTTCCCAAGGCGTTGCTGGTCGATCGTCAAGATCCCCTGCAGGTCGCGCTCGCCGCAGCGCGTGAGGCAACCGGCCTGGTCGAGCTCGAGCTCAGCTGGGGTGACGACGCGTTCCGCGAGACGATCGCGTTCGACGACGGAAACGTGAGCCGCTACTACCTAGCTCAGTCCAAGACTTCCGAAGTAACGTTGCACGCTCCGCCTGGCACGGACAAGAAGGATCTCGAGTATCGCTGGATCACACCCGAGGAAGCCGAGGACATTCTGCCGCCGCGGCTGGCGCTGATATTGGATTGGGTTACCGAGCAGATTGGCGCCGGTGCGAACTGACAGCGAAGCCCGCGTTCTCAGCGCACACCGTGCTTCGCGCGGTAGTGCTTGGTGAGTATCTTGCGCGTCTGCGCGCCGAGCCGAACGTTGCGCACCGGCGCGCGGGCCGCCTTCGCGCGAGGGCGGGAAGGACGTAGCGGAGCTGGCGGTTTCGTCATCGAACAAGTCTAACGCGCGTGTGCCGCCCCAACTACTCCGGTACAAGCCAGCGCACGCGCACCTCTTGGGTTGCAGATGGCGCTTCATCCCTCTGCGAAAGCACGGGCCCGAGCCAGGTGAGCAGCGAACGCGCTTCCTGCTCGAACCCAAACGGCGGGTTCACCACCAACAAGCCGCAACCGCGCAGGCTGAAGGCCCAGCCTTCGGGCAGGGGCATCAGCTCGAGCTGAAGGATCTTGCGCACGCCGCCGGCGACGATACCCCGCTCGAAGCCGTGCATGGTCGCCGGCGTCATGAGCGGATACCAGATTGCGTAGACGCCTGTCGCGAAGCGCTTATGAGCAGAAGCGAGCGCTTCGGTAAGCCTGGCAAACTCGGCCGCTCGATCAAAAGACGAGTCGATCAAGACCAACCCACGCCTCTCGACGGGCGGCAGCAGAGCCTTGAGCGCCTGGTATCCGTCGATGCAGCGCACGGCAACCTGTCGCTCGCGCTCGAACAGGCGCGCCAGCGCGGCGCAATCGTCGCGGTTCAGCTCCGACAACACCATCCGATCGCCTGGCCGCAACAACCGGCGCGCGATCCGCGGCGATCCAGGATAGAAGCGCAGGGAGGTGCCGGAATTTTCCGCGCGCACCGCCTCGATGTAGGGCTGCAGCAGCAGCGGCAGATCGCTCCGCTTCCACAGCCGCGCGATTCCGTCTTCGTATTCGTCGAGCTTGCGCGCCCATGGGTGCGAGAGATCGTACAGCCCGGTCCCTGCATGCGTATCCAGGTACAGCAGCGGTTTGTCTTTGCGCACGAGCAGAAGCAGCAAGCGCGTGAGCAGAGCGTGCTTGAAGACATCTGCGAAGTTGCCGGCATGAAACAGATGGCGATAGGCGAGCATGCGTCAGAGCAGCGCGTCGTTCGGACTGTCATCCGTGGCAGGGGTCAGACCGATCACAGTACGCTGGCGGCGCCGTCTCACGCATCGGCGTGCCTACAACCTGTCGTGCTTGAGGGCATTACCGCGCGCTCTCTCGACGGGATATTTCTCGGCGTTGAGCTTCAGTTTTTTCTCACCGGCGGCCACGAGGTCGATCTCGAGCTTGTCGCATAGACGCAGCAGGTAGAGGAGCACATCCGCCGCTTCCAGCTCGACCTCAGCCCGTGTCTGATCAGGCAGCCGGGTGCTCTGTTCGGGGGTCAGCCACTGAAACGGCTCTACCAGCTCACCGGCCTCCGCTGCCAGCGCCATGACCAGATTCTTGGGTGTGTGGAATTGGTCCCAGTCCCGCTGCGCTGCGAATTCTCGCAGCTGGGCCTGAAGCCTCCCGAGGCGGTCGATATCCGGCATGGCTGGCTCTCCTGGCTGCGCGCGGAACGTTGACCGCGCGCGGCGCCAGTATATCGACAGCGACGGATGTCAGACGGGGCGTGTGCCGAGGCAGTGCGGCACGGAGCAGCCGAAGAACTCGGCGTGCGCCTGTGTTTTTCGCAGAACCATGGGCGCGCCGCACACGGGGCAGTCCAGTAGCTCGGCAAGCGGCGGCCCGAGGTAGGGTTCGCGCCGCGGCGAGGGCTCGGTGTATCGCGGCCTGCGCCCGGTTCCGCGGTTGATGAGCTCGATGAGGGCGCGTCCCTCGATCAGTCCGATCGGCTTGTCTGCCACCCACGCCCGCGCGTCGGAGCCGACTTCTTCGGAAGTCACGATCAGGCCGCCGCTCGCGGCCTCGGACGACATCACCTCATGCAGCCCGCGCACAGCCTCGACGCCGACCTGGGCGCCGGTGCGGTGCAGGCTGCGCACGAGAATTCTCTGGTTCGACTTGCGCAGAACGAAGCGCAGGCCATCCCTGGAATCGCCCCGAGCGCGCTCCTCTACGTCATATCCCTGTGCCCTGAAGCTTTGAGTCAGTAGACGCTCGAACTCTCTCTGTGAAAGCCGCTGGAGGGATGACATGCTCGAGTCGGGCTTGAGCGACGCCCGGCGCCTGAGCTGTCGCGCGAGGACGAGGGGCGCGAGAACGACCATCGCCGCCGCCCCCCAGGGGGCAGCGGCCCTGAGCGTAGGGAGCGCGCGCAGTTCGGGCGCCTTGCCCGCGCAGACTGCGGGCGAGTCGACGACAGCGCACGCCGCAGCCACGCATGCGAGGACGCGACTGAATCGGAAAGTGAGCGGGGCGCTCCTGGCTGCGCTGCGTCGACTGGCCATTGGAGAGGCGCAAGAGCAAGGTTTCGGCCAGCTGCTTTGCTGACTTCGGAATCAACCAGGCTGGGGCCGGAACGGCGCAGGCTCGCCGGGCAGCGGATCCCGTGGCGCGCGGACGGTGGCAGTCTTGGCTAGAAGAGCGGGAACTACCGTGTTCGCCGGCGCGACAGGCCGAGAGCAGCGAATGCGAGTCCAGCCAGCGCGAGGCTTGCCGGTTCCGGGACCGCGGCCGGATCAAGTGCCACGGCGGCCGCCAAAATCGGAGGATCGTCGACGGTAAAGGTGAGGTTGTCCAACCCAAACACCCAATTGCCAGGGCGCGACAGCTGCAGGCTGGTCACGTCGTCGGCGTCGACCGAGAACAGGTAACTCAAGTCCGAGGCGTTGACTCGTTGAGTCCCTGCTGCCGCCTGGAAGACGAGATCATCTGCGGCAAAAGCTTGTACCGAAACCTTGTCTCCCGGCTGCCCGAACGGGACAAACACGAACGAGATGTCCCTGACGGGATTCGTGAACGAGATCGTAATCGTCTGCGCACGGGCGCCCTTGGAGTTCCAGTTCTCCAGGATCTGGCCCTGCACGAGGCTGCCGCAGCCACCGGCGCAATCGTCGCTGGTGGCTATGGGCGTCACCGTGGCGCTCCCCGAAATGGTCACATCGTCGGCCAGATACTGAACGTCGACCGCGCTGTTGTTCGGGAGCGGAGTGATGCCGTCCGCCAGCGTGTCGAAGGTGATCGTGATCGGGCCAGCGGCGGCGCTGAAGGCGAGCAGTGCGCCGGCGGCGCCGGCGAGGGCGCGGAGCGTGTTGTGCATTCTGTCGATGATCCTGTCGAAGGTCACCGTGTGCTCACTCTGACGGAGGCCACGTGGCCTGTGAAATCAAGCTAATAATCATTCATCTGCGTTGTAGGAAATCCCGCAGCGGTGGCCAGAGTAGCGCGAGCCTGATGTGCTGTCGAAAAACGTCATGGCACTGTGGACCGCGCGCTGGATGGCTGGGAGAAGGTCCTTCGGATATTGAAAGCCTGTGGAAATGGTTAATCCCATCAACGCGTTAGGATCGATCCTCAGCACCGCTAGACCTTTCACCGACGCCCGGTCGACTCGCGATCGTGCCCGAACTGCGAGGATGAGAGCGAGACCAGCCGATGCCGTGGCCGAATTCCCGGCTCCCGGCCTGGGCAGCAACGTCGTGCTCACGCGCACAAGACCTGGGAGAACAGCGCCGCGTGCGCGCGAACTGATCGCGTCGTGAGACCCATACCGTATTCGCCCGCAAAGGAGTACAGTTTCAGCGCACCTTGTAGAGCGCGTTTGCTGCTGCATTGGCAAGACGCAAGACGAAAGCGAGTGTGCACACTACAAATGCAGTAAATATCCCGACTCGAAGGGGGAATACCAGATGAAACTCAAAGTTAACCAGCAAGACAGGAACTACGACGGCGATCCCGACATGCCGCTGATGTGGTACCTGCGCGACGAGCTCACGCTCACCGGTACCAAGTTCGGCTGCGGCGTCGGACTGTGCGGTGCGTGTACGGTGCACCTCGATGGCAAAGCGGTGCGTTCCTGCGTCGTCACCATGAAAGAGGCTTCGGGCCATGCGGTGACCACTATCGAAGGCCTGTCGACTGACGGCAATCATCCAGTGCAAAAGGCGTGGCGGGCAGAGAACGTTCCGCAGTGCGGCTATTGCCAGCCTGGGCAGATCATGCAGGCGGCGGCACTGATCTCGGAGAAGGGCAAGCCGACGGACGAGGAAATTTACGTCGCGATGTCCGGGAACATCTGCCGGTGCGGTTGCTATCAGCGTATTTTTGCGGCGATCAAGACCGCCGCGCAGGGGGCCTAAGATGAGAAACCACAAAGTCATCCATCGGGCCGTCATTGAGAACGTTAGCCGACGCGATGTGCTTAAAGGCATCGTTGCAACCGGCGGCCTCGTTATCGCAGCTCAGTTCTTCCCGCGCTCGGTGCTGGCGGACGGCGGCTCGGTCAACGCATACAAGACCGGCGCCGACGGCATGCCAGGCGGAACTGTGTACGACCCGCATGTGTTCGTGTCCATCGCTCCGGACGGAACCGTCACGATCGTGGCGCATCGTTCGGAAATGGGAACCGGCTCACGCACCAGCCTGCCCATGGTCGTCGCGGACGAAATGGAAGCGGATTGGTCCCGCGTCAAGATTGTGCAGGCCCCGGGGAACGAGCCGAAGTACGGCAACCAGGACACGGATGGGTCGCGCAGCATCCGCCACTTCATCCAGCCGATGCGTGCTTGCGGCGCGGCGACGCGCCAGATGCTGGAGGACGCAGCGGCTCTGACGTGGGGCGTGTCCGATACGGAGTGCCGCGCGCAGAACCACAAAGTCATCCACGTCCCGACCGGCAGGTCACTCGGGTATGGCGAATTGGCGGCAGCGGCCGCTGCATTGAAGACGCCCCCGATGAACAGCCTGACGCTCAAGGACCCGTCGCAGTTCCGCTACATCGGCAAGGGTGTCGTTCAGATCACCGATCTGCGCGACATCACCATGGGCAAAGCCGTGTATGCGCAGGACGCTCATGTTCCTGGAATGCTGTTCGCGCAGATCGAGCGGCCACCTGTCGTGCTGGGCAAAGCGGTGTCGTACGACGAAGCCGCCGCGATGAAAGTGCCGGGCGTGGTGAAGGTCGTCAAGATCGACCCGACGCCGATGCCGGCGAAGTTCGCTCCGCTGGGCGGCGTTGCCGTCATTGCGACCAATACCTTTGCCGCCGCAAAGGCTCGCAAGGTGTTGAACGTCCAGTGGGATGACGGTCCCAACAAGGACTACGACTCCGATGCCTTCAAGCAGAAGATGGCCGAGCAGGCGCACAAGCCCGGCCGCGTCGAGCGCAACGAGGGCGACGTCGACAAGGCGCTCGCCGGTGCCGACAAGGTGGTTGAGCGCGATTACTACATCCCGCATTTCTCACATGCGACGATGGAGCCGCCAGCCGCAGTGGTGCAGATCAACGGCAACAAAGCCGATGTGTGGGCTTGCGTGCAGAGCCCAGGCGGGACGCGCGGCGATGTCGCCAAGCTGCTCGGCCTGAAGGAAGACGACGTCACGGTCAACGTTACCTTGTTGGGCGGCGGTTTCGGGCGCAAGTCGAAGTGCGACTTCGTGCTGGAAGCCGCGATCCTGTCCAAGGCGATGGGCGGCAAGCCGGTCAAAGTGGTGTGGACGCGCGAGGACGATATTCAGCACGCCTTCTACCACGCGGTGTCGTATCAGCACGTGACTGCGGGCATCAAGGGCGGCAAGGTAGTGGCCTGGCGGCATCGCAGCGTCGCGCCATCGCTCATGTCGAACTTCATGCCGGACCCGCATCGCGAAAGCTCGCTCGAGCTGGGCCTGGGCCTGATCGACACGCCGTTCAACGTGCCGAACCTGCGCCTTGAAACCGGTGAAGCGACCTCGCATGCGCGCATCGGATGGTTCCGTTCAGTCAACAACATTCCGCACGCGTTCGCCATGCAGTCGATGGTGGCGGAGCTGGCTGCCGAAATGGGCAAGGATCAGAAGGACTTTTTGCTCGAGATGATCGGCCCGCCGCGCATCGTGGACCCGCGCAAGACGGTGACCAACGATCTGTGGAACTACGGCGATCCGTGGGACACCTACCCGATCGATACCGCACGAACCCGTCGTGTCGTCGAGATCGCAGCCAAAGAAGCCGGCTGGGGACGCAAACTGCCGAAGGGTCACGGGATGGGCATCGCGGTTCAACGCAGCTTCCTGACGTACGTCGCGACAGTGGTCGAGGTTGCGGTGGACGACAAGGGGAACGTCTCGGTGCCGCGGGTGGATACGGCGATCGACGCCGGCTTCACGATCAATCCCGAGCGCATCCGCTCTCAGATCGAGGGCGCGGCGGTCATGGGGTTGAGCATCGCCAAGTACACGCAGATTACGTTCAAGAACGGTCGTGTGCAGCAGAACAACTTCCACGACTACAAGGTGCTGCGTATCGGCGAAGGCGCGATGGACGTGCGCACGCACATCGTGCCGAACGGCATCGAGGTCCCGTCGAGTGGTGTGGGCGAGCCCGGCGTTCCGCCGTTCGCGCCCGCGTTCGTCAACGCGATCTACAACGCAACCGGCAAGCGCATCCGCACGCTGCCGCTGGGAGACCAGCTCAGCGCGTGAGGAAGACAGTTCTCCCGGACAGCGTTCGGGAGCGTTAGTAGAAGTGAAGAACGCCCGCTCGGAAACGAGCGGGCGTTTTCTTTCAGAGTTTCGACTGAACCGCCCCCGCGGCGGGGTTCTTGTGGTTTGACCCGCGCTCGTCACAGTCGACCTGCCTGCCCAGAGCGCACAGGTGCGTCCGCAAATACCACGTCGCTCCATCCTGTCCGATGGATTGTGCGCAAAGCGAGTCGATCGCGAGCCAGGCCACCGAGAGAACGCTGTACACCACCACGATAGCGACATCCATCGGCCGTGTGGATGCGGATCCATTGTTCGGTAGCATGACTGGCCTCCCATGACGGTTCCGTAACCCCGGGGCGGGCGGTCCAGTGTGTCCCCTCCTCGTAATCCAGATGTGTCACGAGCGAGGCGATTTGTTTCAATTGTTTCCTAGTGTCTCTTCGGGTAGACAGCGGGGACAGAACTGAGCGAGTCTCAGCACCGTGGTGGACAGTCGTGACGTTGCGGTTACCGCTCGGGGGCGCATTTGCATGTGCCGCAGCGGTTGTCACCTATGTCTTAGGTACGCTCCGTTACCCATGTCTCCGGGCCGGACGTTGATTTTTTGGCCGGGGAGGTGGGATTCGAACCCACGATCTCCTGGTTCAGAGGACGACTCCCATTTCGCCAACCTTTAGCTCTCAATAGGTTACTGCTTCGACCACCCTCCACTTTCACCAACGAAAAAGCCGAGATCGACGCGACCTCAGCCCAGGTGCACATCTCTCAATCCAAGTCGAGCAGGCCGCGATACATCCCGCTGAACCAGGAAGGTTTAGAACTGTTCCACGCCCTTGTCGCCGAACAGGCTGCTGACGACTTGGTGTTTGCCAGGCACGATGGCCTGCCCTGGAGAAAGAATCATCACGTTCGGCCTCTAGCCCAGGCGTGTCGAGCGGCGAAGGTAAGTCCGGGGATCGCGCTTCACGAACTACGCCACACCTACGCCTCACACTTGGCCCAAGCCGGCGTAGATCTGTTGACTATCAGCAGGCTTCTGGGGCATTCCGATACCCGAACAACATCGAAGCACTACGCGCATCTGTCTGACAAAGCCTTAGCGCAGGCGGTAAACAAGCTATCTAGCTTCGAAAGCGAGCCGAAGAGAAAGCCCAGGGCCGTTCGCACATCTCTCCGCCGCGGCCGCAAGTCATGAGCACTGGGACTAAACTGGGCTTCTTGAAACTGCCGATAAACCAACGCGGAACATAAAATGCCGCTCGTGCTACTTCACTTGCGTGATCTTGCCACCTTTGAGGACGGAGGAAATATGACAATGAAAGCGGCATGAAGCATTCGAAGCGAGCTTCTGACCACGATGTATGACCGTGTGGCGACCGTGACGAATCCTGTCACAGAGCGGCTGCGTGGGAGAGTTGCATCAGCAACGAACCTCGCCATTGCCTATAGACTGCCGACTCGCTCGAGATCGTTTGCCTAGTTTCCAGAGGAAGGAGGATTATGAATGGACGCTAAGCCCCGTTTCATCCGGTTCCTGCACGCATCTGCTTGCGCGGCTCTGTTGGCGGCCGGTGCCACTCCGGATATCTTCGCTCAACAGGATCAGAAATGCTCGGATTCCATCCCCTCGGAGTGCAAGACTGTGCGACCCCTGGGCGAAATATCCGGATGCGCATGTTTCGTGTGTAACCCAGACAAGTCCAACGAACAGACGGTCTGCTCTCAGAACCCACGTACCAAAGAAGAGCTCTTGAAAAGGCCGCGCGCATAGGAATCATCATGACGTCTATCGACCCTTCGACGCCTCACATCGAGAGGCTAGCGCAAGCAATCGACGATCTGAAATCAACGCTTCTGACCGAATTGAAAGCGAAGGATCCGGGCTGGTGGAGGGTTGTTCAGCTGATCCTGCCTGTAGTGCTCACGAGCCTCCTAGGCCTTGTCGTCTGGAACTTTCAATCGAACATTCAGAGAAGCCTCGACGAGAAGGCTAGCCGGCTGCAGGCTCAGCTCGGAGTAACGCAGCACCTCTACGAGCAACGACTGACCGCGTACAAGGAACTGTACGATAAGGCGTGGGAAGTACATCTGTCTATTCAGGATGTGAAGACAAACGCCTCGAAGGCAACGCTTGCCAGAAAACATCTCCATGACAGTCTTAAGGCCCTAAGCGTGGTACAGAACGCCAATAAAATCATCGCCAGCCGAGAGCTGAACGACATTCTGCTCAATGCCTGGCTCGACATCATCAAGAACGACACTGAGGCCGGCGATGCGGCGCTGGTGAGTCAGGTTGCGGATCAGATGCGCAGTGATTTGCTTGTGGACAGGCTCGGCCCGGAGAAGGTCCTCACGACAGGTCAAGGGAGATAGTCCATTTTCCGAAGCGAGCCTAACATTTCGCGGCCGCAACTTATGAGCGTTGCGACTGAGCTGCGGCTTCTTGAAGCGTCGCTACGCCGCGATGGTAACTCTGGCCGCCGACACTGAGCATATGCAAGAAAGGCACTACCGTGGCGGCGCGTCGATCCGCTTGGTGGTAACTGCGTCGCCGCGGGTCGGCGAGTGCGGCGGTCGGGCGGTCCAGGCAGTGCTCAAGGTGGAGAGGGCGCAACCGTGACCGGTCCGATAGTAAGGATCGCGTGCTTGTAAATCCCCCAAAGCCCCTCT
>DASPUW010000434.1:0-2106 GCA_035622675.1 Burkholderiales bacterium
TGCCGATAGGGCCGGTCGGCCGCCCGACCGAGCTCAATGTCCTCACGCCTTGCTTCGTGTTCAAGTTCACCAAGTACCCGAACGCAGCCAAGGAGTACCTACGCTTCATGCTGGAGAGGGAGCAGTACGAGGCCTGGCAGAAATCGTCTCTGGGTTACGTCCAGCAGACGCTCAAGGCATATCGGTCCAACCCGGTATGGACCGAAGATCCGAAGCACACGCCGTTCCGCGATATTCCTGACCGCACCATCGACAATGGTTTCGCGGGCCGCCTGGGTGCCGCTTCGGCTGGAGTGATGGCCGACTACATCATGGTGAACATGGTCGCAGAGGCAGCTTCGGGCGCGTCCAGTCCCGCCGACGCGGCGGCCAAGGCCGAGCGGCGCGCGCGGCGTTATTACCGGACGTGACTCGGTGACTGCGGCGCCCGCGCGCTGGATCTAGTGCGCAGCCTTTGACTCACGCGGCGACATAGGGAATTCAGGCCATGCACGATTTGGTGATACGGGGCGCGCTGCTCTTGGATGGCTCGGGCGGTGCTCCGAGGCACGGCGCAGTGGCAGTCAACAAGGGGCGCATCGTGGCTGTTGGCGATCTGCCCGGTACTGCGCGCGAAGTCGTCGAGGCCGACGGCTTAGCGCTGATGCCGGGAATCATCGACACCCATACTCACTACGACGCGCAGATCACCTGGGACTCGCAGGCGAGCCCCTCGCCCGCTCTAGGCGTGACTACCGTGGTAATGGGCAACTGCGGATTCACCATCGCGCCCTGCCGCCCCGCTGATCGGGACCTGGTCATGCGCAACCTCACGCACGTCGAAGGCATGTCGCTCGACGCGCTGCGCACCGGCATCGATTGGTCCTTCGAGAGCTTCCCGGAGTACCTTGACGCCCTCGAGCGCCGCGGTGTGGGACCCAATGTCGCATGCTACGTCGGCCACTCTTCGATTCGCACCTTCGTCATGCGGGAAGACGCGACACGGCGCGCAGCGACGCCCAACGAAGTGAGCGAGATGCAGCGGCTTGTGGTGCAGGCGATGGAGGCGGGGGCGTGCGGTTTCTCCACCACCCGCAACGCTCAGCACAACGGCGAAGCTGGCATTCCGATGCCTTCGCGCCTGGCGGACGAGCAGGAGTTATTGACTCTGTCCGCCAGCCTCAAGGACGTCGGTCGCGGAACGCTGATGATGACAAAGGGCGAGGGCACTTCCATCGCATTCATCGAGCAGTTGGCGCATTGCGCCGCACGCCCGTATCTCGTGGCCGCGCTGCTGCACAGCAACCTCGTCCCCGAAGCCACGTTCGAGGATCTGTCGCAGATGGCGACGGCACGTAGGCGCGGCAACCGGCTGTACGGTGCTGTCTCGGCCTGTCCGCTGACTTTCGAGTTCACCTTGCATGAGCCGTATGTGTTTGAGGGGCTGAACGCCTGGCAACCGCTCATGCGCCTGGACGAGGCGGCGACGAGGAAGGCGCTGATCGAGGGTGCGTTTCGCAGAGCGGTCAAAGCCGAACTGGCTCAACGCGGCCGCCGTCTGTTCAACGGGGAATGGGACAAGGTGTTCGTCATTCAGGCGGCGCGTGCCGAGAATGCCCGGTACGACGGCACTTCTCTCGCGATGCTGGCACGCGAGCAGCGCAGGGACGCTCTCGACATCCTGCTCGATCTCAGCCTGGCCGAGGACCTCGACACCCTCTTCAGTGCGACCTTGCTCAATTCCGACGAAGACGCGGTAGGCCGAATGCTGCGCGACCCGGACAGCGTGGTCTCCCTATCCGACGCCGGCGCGCATCTCACTTTCCTGTGCGATGCGGGCTTCGGCTTGCACTTGCTGGGGCACTGGGTGCGCGATCGGCAGGCCATGCCTTTGGAGCAGGCGGTCCACAAGCTCTGCGCGCAGCCCGCGGACTTGCTGGGGCTCCGCGATCGCGGGCGGCTCGCGCCCGGACACTGGGCCGATCTACTGCTATTCGATCCGGCGACTGTCGGGCGCGGCAAGGCTCAACGCGTATTCGATCTGCCGGCGGGCGCCTCGCGCCTGGTTACGCCCGGCCTGGGTGTGCACGGGGTCTGGGTCAACGGCCAGCGGATCGCCGATGCCGG
>DASPUW010000435.1:0-12699 GCA_035622675.1 Burkholderiales bacterium
ACGCCGGCTCGAGGTCTTGGCATGTGCTTCGCGCTGCGCGGTGTATGCTTGGAAGGCCCGCGCAGTGCTCCGGAAAGTTCGGCGCGGCGAAGCACGCAATCTACCATACCCCTCGCTGCGCGCGACCTCGATGAAATTCCTCCTCGCTCTTGATCAAGGCACCAGCAGCTCCCGCGCCATCGTATTCGACGAGGCCGGTACGATACGTGGGCTAGCACAGCGCGAGACCAGACAGATTTATCCGCAAGCGGGCTGGGTCGAGCAGGATCCGCTCGAAATCTGGACGTCGCAGCTCGAGTGCGCCCGCGAAGCACTCGCCAACGCGGGCGTCGGCGCCGGGCAGATCGCGGCCCTGGGAATCACCAATCAACGCGAAACCACCATCGTATGGGATCGCGACACCGGCGAACCCGTGTGCAACGCGATCGTATGGCAGGACCGGCGCACCGCGGACATCTGCGACAAGCTCAAATCGGAAGGGCTCGGAGCGCTGTTCACCGGGCGTACCGGCCTTGTGCTGGACGCCTACTTCTCGGGGACCAAGCTGCGCTGGATCCTCGAGCACGTCGCTGGCGATCGCGCGCGGGCGGAAGCGGGCCGGATGTGCTTTGGCACGGTGGACACCTGGCTCATATGGAAGCTCACAGCCGGACGCGAGCACGTGACCGACGCCAGCAACGCGTCGCGTACGCTGCTGTACAACATCCACACCGGCGACTGGGACGACAAGCTCCTCGGACTGATGAGCGTGCCGCGGATCATGCTGCCTCGGGTGCTGCCATCCTGTGGTGTGGTGGCCGAAACCGAGCCTGGTTTGTTCGGTGCCCCGATCCCGATCGCGGGGATCGCAGGTGACCAGCAGGCGGCCCTGTTCGGCCAGCGGTGCGTGGCCCCGGGCATGGTCAAGAACACCTATGGCACGGGGTGCTTCATGTTGATGCATACGGGCGAGCGCGCGGTGGATTCGCGCAAGGGGCTGCTCACGACCGTTGCCTGGCGCCTGGCTGAGCGTCGTGAATTCGCCCTCGAGGGCAGCGTGTTCATCGCAGGGGCGGCGGTTCAATGGCTGCGTGATGGGCTCGGAATCATCGACAGCGCCGCGCAAGTGGGCGAGTTGGCGTCGTCGGTCGAAGACAACGGAGGCGTGTATCTGGTGCCGGCGTTCGCCGGTCTGGGTGCACCGCACTGGGACGCTTACGCCCGGGGGACGATCGTGGGCCTGACCCAGGGGTCGACAGCGGCCCACCTGGCACGGGCTACGCTTGAGTCGATCGCGTATCAAACCGCGGACGTGCTGGAGGCTATGCAGGCTGATTCCTCGATCGCCCTCAAAGAGTTGCGAGTCGACGGCGGGGCGGCGCGCAGCGACCTGCTGATGCAGTTCCAGGCCGATGTGCTCGGCGTTCCCGTGGTCCGTCCAGTCTTGCTCGAGTCCACCGCCCTGGGAGCGGCCTACCTCGCGGGTCTGGGGGTGGGCTATTGGCGGGACGGGGCAGAGATCGACGCGCAGTGGAGGCCCGAGCGGGTGTTCGAGCCGCGCATGACGGAGGGGGAACGGGAACGGCTCAAAGCGTGCTGGCGCCGGGCGGTGGTTAGAGCGAAAGGCTGGGCGCGGGCAGCCGATTAGATCCTGCTGGGCGTGGCCGAAGGCACTCTGGGTGCCCCCACCGCGCTTGAGAAGAGATGTATTTCGTTAACAATCCGGTATCGCCTGCCTGAGCTGTCCGACGGCCCACGCGGCAATCCCATGGCCAAGATAGCGATCTTCAATCAGAAGGGCGGTGTCGGAAAGACCACCACGTCGCTCAACTTGTGCGCGGCGCTCTCCCGCCTTGGGCACATCCCGCTCGCCATAGACTTGGACCCGCAGGCGCATTTGTCCGCCATTACCGGTACGTCGGTCAGCAACGCGGAGGACAGCATCTACGGCTTTTACCAGATGCAGAAGCCGTTGAGTCAGCTCATTCGCGACGGGCACGGCGGTTGGCCGGTCATCCCCGCCCACGTGGAATTGTCCAAGGTCGACTCCCAGTCTGGAAAAGGCCCGCTGGCGCTCAACCGGTTGAACCTCGGCATCGTCAGAGAGAATCTCAACACGGGCCGCCCGATCTTGATCGACTGCTGCCCGATCCTGGGGGTGCTGTCGCTCAACGCGATCTTCGCGTGCGACCGGGTGCTGGTGCCGGTGTCGGCCGACTGGCTCGCGGTCAAGGGCGTGTGGCAGGTGGAAAAGACGCTCAAGGCGCTGGAACACGTGTTCAAGAAGCGCGTCGCGCGACGCTACGTCGTTACCCGATTCGACTCCCGCCGGCGTATGTCGCACGACATCTACACCGAGATCAAGCAGCGCTATGGGGACGAAATGTGCAACACCCGGATCAGCGAAAGCGTGAGCGTTGCGGAGAGTCCCGCGTCGAACGAAGATGTTTTTGCGCACGCCCCCGAGAGCCGGGGGGCGCAGGACTACGATGCGCTGGTCGAGGAATTGATCGAAACCGGCTTCTTGCCGTGATCTACGACGTCTTTTCCCGGTCCTGGTGCGAGATGAGAGAGATGATTCCGTCGATGTCCATCGTCTCCTCGCGCGCCGACGTCTGCTGTACTGTCTTCGTTTCCAGGATCTCGCAGTTGCGATAGATCTGGTTGAGCTTGCGCTCGGCGTCGGCCTGGTCCTTCCCCGGGATCAGGAGGTTGTCCACCACCAGTCCGCTGCGGGTGCGGATCTTGAAGCCAAACTTCATCATTCCCCGGCTTCCATGGGGCGCCATTTCCGATTCTCCGCTCGCTCGAGTTTCAGTTTGAACTGCTGCTCATACGGCAGGTTTTATGCCATCTTGAGACCGTCGTCCCGGCGTTACACGCGGAATTCAATCCTGATTCTTCAGTTCACGTTTGTAGCGCTTGAAGTTGCTCACATAGTGGTCGGCATTCCATAACAGAACCGCGACTTCCTCATCGGTCAGCTGCCGCACGATCTTCCCCGGCGAACCTATGACCAGCGACCGATCGGGTATCTCTTTGCCTTCCGTGATGAGCGTGTTGGCGCCTATCAGGCAGTTTCTGCCGATCCTGACATGATTCATCACAACCGCCTTGATGCCGATCAAGCTGCCCTCGCCGACCGTGCAGCCGTGCAACATCACCATGTGGCCGACGCTCACGTTTGCGCCGACCGTGAGCGGGACGCCCTCGTCGGTGTGCAGCACGCAGCTGTCCTGGATGTTCGTGCGCGCACCGATCGCGATCGGGTGGTTGTCGCCGCGTATCACCGTGTTGAACCACACGCTCACCTCGTTCTCCAGGATCACTGAACCGATGACGGTGGCGTTGTGGGCGATGAAGTGCTCACCGCGGCACTCCACGCGTCGCTCACCAAGTGAGAATTTCATGCGCGCTCCAAGTCGTGTGCGACGGAGCACGATTGATCGAGATCAAACCGGCTCGCCGCGTGAAGGCCATTATAGACAGGGTCGATTTACCAGGGCCGCGAGCCGCGGGATAATGTGGAGCGCGATTCACACGGAGGAAGCGTCATGAGTACCGTCACAGCCATCGCCAAGGGAGCAACGGATATCGAGGCCCTGCTCGGAGCTGACGCGGACAGTTTGCTCGATCATGTATGCAAGGGAATTCCGAGGGAAGTGCTGCATGTGCCGGGGCCGGACTTCATCGATCGCGTCGTTGCGCCGAGCGACCGATCGCCATCGGTCATGCGCAGCATGCAGCAGATGTTCAGTCACGGCCGGCTGGCGGGCAGTGGCTATCTGTCCATCCTGCCGGTCGACCAGGGTATCGAGCACAGCGCGGGCGCGTCCTTTGCGAAGAATCCAGCCATGTTCGACCCCGAAAACATCGTGCGGCTGGCCATTGAAGGGGGTTGCAACGCGGTTGCCTCCACGCTGGGCGTGCTCGGTGCTTGCGCGCGACGCTACGCCCACAAGATTCCGTTCCTGCTCAAATTCAACCACAACGAGTTTCTCAGCTATCCGAACAAGTACGACCAGATCTTTTTTGCTTCGATCAAACAGGCGAAGGACATGGGAGCGGTGGCTGTCGGCGCAACGATCTACTTTGGCTCGGCTGAATCCTCGCGCCAGATCATCGAGGTGAGCAAGGCGTTCGAGATGGCGCACGAAACCGGCATGGCGACCGTGCTGTGGTGCTATTTGCGCAACAGCGCGTTCAAGAAGGACAAGGACTACCACGTCTCGGCCGACCTCACGGGTCAGGCGAACCATCTCGGCGTCACCATCGAGGCCGACATCATCAAGCAGAAGTTGCCGGAGAACAACGGCGGCTTCAACGTACTCAGCAGCAAGGACAACCCGTACGGGAAGACGGACAAGCGGGTGTATAGCGAGCTTGCTACGGATCACCCGATCGACCTCACCCGCTATCAGGTTGCCAATTGCTACATGGGCCGCGCCGGCCTCATCAATTCCGGCGGTGCTTCGGGCGACAACGATTTTGCTGAGGCCGTGCGCACAGCAGTGATCAACAAGCGCGCGGGCGGCATGGGGCTCATCTCCGGCCGCAAGGCGTTCCAGCGTCCGATGGCGGATGGCGTGAAGCTGCTCAACGCCATCCAGGACGTGTACCTCGACAAGCGCATCACGGTCGCGTAAGGGAAACATGCGGTTTCTCGCGCTCGGCGTTGCGGGGCTCCTGCTTGCCCTCGCCCCTCCCTCAGCGCTCTGTGACGAGGTGGCTGCTTCAGCGTCGAGCGACGAGCAGGCGTTGAAGGCTGTGCACGGCGAAATCGTCAGTCTGATCGGCGCGCCGCGCTGCGCGAACCTGGTTCACTGCCGCGTTCTCGCGCTCGGCGCTCGTCCGTGTGGCGGCCCCTCGGAATATCTGGTCTATTCCAGCTTGACCGCTAACCGGGAAACGCTCGAGGCCAAGGCGTACGAATACAGCTTTCTCGAGGAGGAGGTCAATCGGTCTAAAACCGCGGTCGGTTCGTGCGAGGTGCTGCCGACGCCGCGCGCGACATGCGTCGATGGCCGCTGCACGCTGTCCTCGCCGCGCAGGTGATCGCGATGGTGGACGCGCTGAGTGCTTCCCACCGCGATTTGATCCACGTGGTTTGCGCGCTTCGCTCGTGCGGCGTGCGTTTATCGTCCGGTGAAATGTTCTTCGGCGGCCTCCCAAGCGCCCGCGTGGGCTGGCTTTTGGGCCACGGAGACGACGACGAGGACGACGAGGACGACGAGGAGGAGCAGGACGAAGAAGAGGAAGACGAGGACGACGACGAGGAGGAGCCGTGGCAGGTTCGTGCCCTTACCGGTCGTCGGGCGCAGACTCGAACGGTCGGAAGACCGCTTTGTGCGCCTTCTCGCCCCGTAGCGCCGCGGTCACAAATATCACCGTTGTGCGCTTGACCTTGAGCCGGCCCTTCCCCACTAGCGTGTTACCCCCGCCCGGTTTCAACTCGACGCTCGTGCTCTTGCCATCCGTGTGAATCACGGCGGCGCCCTTACCGGTTGATGCATCGATCGGCGCGCCGCTGCGGTTGCTCACATACAGGGTCAACGAACCTTTCGCGACCACCAGCTCCAGCCAGAACGGCCCAGCCAGACGGAGGTCGCCGCCGTGCGCCGGGCGCGGCGCTTGAACAGTCGGATCTGCGCTGCTTACGATCGCATGCGCCCCCGCCCGGCCGTCGACCGGGTGGGCCGTAGCGACGAGCCAGACTAGGCAGCCGACCGCGAAGAACCTAACGGAGGTAGGCGCGCGCACCAACGCATGTGTCCCCCGTGCGGCTGCGCGCCACCGGCCCGATGCCCGGCCAGCCGTTCACAGCAGCGGTACCAGCAGCAGTGCAACGATGTTGATAATCTTGATCAACGGGTTCACGGCCGGACCGGCAGTGTCCTTGTAGGGGTCGCCCACCGTATCGCCTGTGACTGCGGCCTTGTGGGCGTCGGACCCTTTGCCCCCGTAATGACCGTCCTCGATGTACTTCTTGGCGTTGTCCCAGGCGCCGCCGCCGGTTGTCATCGAGATTGCCACGAACAGCCCGGTCACGATCGTGCCGATGAGCAGCCCGCCGAGCGCCTGAATTCCCGCCGCCGGGCCCATCAACCAGCGGACGACCAGCCACAGCGCGATGGGCACGATGATCGGCAGCAGCGAGGGCACGATCATTTCTTTGATGGCCGCGCGCGTGAGCATGTCCACTGCCCTGGAATAGTCCGGCTTCGCGTTGCCCTCCATGATGCCCTTGATTTCACGGAACTGACGACGCACCTCGTTCACGACGGCGCCGGCAGCGCGTCCGACTGCTTCCATTGCCATCGCGCCGAACAGGTACGGCACCAGCCCGCCGATGAACAGGCCGATGATGACCGCTGGGTCCGACAACCCGAACTGCGGGAGCTTGTTCATCGCTTCGAGGTTGTGGGTGTAGTCCGCGAACAGCACCAAGGCCGCGAGCCCGGCGGAGCCGATGGCGTAACCCTTGGTCACTGCTTTTGTGGTGTTGCCTACCGCGTCGAGCGGGTCGGTGATGTCGCGGATCTTGGACGGCAATTCCGCCATCTCCGCGATCCCGCCGGCGTTGTCGGTGATCGGCCCGTACGCGTCGAGCGCGACGATCATGCCGGTCATCGAGAGCATGGCCGTGGCGGCAATCGCGATGCCGTACAGTCCGTGCAGCTCGTAGGATGCCCATATCGCCACGCATACCGCCAGCACCGGAAGCGCGGTCGCTTTCATGGATACGCCCAGTCCGGCGATGATGTTCGTCGCGTGTCCGGTCTGGGAGGCGGCCGCCACATGCTGCACCGGGCTGTATTCCGTGGCCGTGTAGTACTCCGTGATCACGATCATCGCGGCCGTGAGCGCGAGGCCGACCAGCGCGGAGCCGAACAAACGCCAGGTGTCGTCGGGCATCAGCCAAGCGGTGATCGGGTAAAAGGCGGCAGCGGCAAGCACTGCCGATACGATCACGCCCTTATACAGCGCGCTCATGATCCTGCCGCCTTCGCCGGCCTTGACGAAGAAGGTGCCCACGATCGACGCGATGATCGAAGCACCGCCCAGGACGAGCGGATAGACGATGGCGTTGGCGCCGGCGTCTTTCATCATCAGGCCGCCTAGCAGCATGGTGGCCACGATGGTGACCGCGTATGTCTCGAAGAGATCGGCAGCCATTCCCGCGCAGTCGCCCACGTTGTCGCCGACGTTGTCGGCGATGACCGCGGGGTTGCGCGGGTCATCTTCGGGGATTCCCGCTTCGACCTTGCCGACCAGGTCAGCGCCAACGTCCGCTCCCTTGGTGAAGATCCCGCCGCCGAGACGGGCGAAGATGGAAATCAACGAGCCGCCGAAGGCCAGGCCGACCAGCGCATGCAGGGCACGGCCGGAATCTCCCGACAACCCCGCGGCGATCGCGTAGTACAGCGCGACGCCGAGCAGAGCCAGGCCGACCACCAGCATCCCGGTGATAGCCCCTCCGCGAAACGCCACGGCAAGTGCGGCGTTCATACTCTCGCCAGCCGCCTGCGCGGTTCGCACGTTGGCGCGCACGGAAATCGACATACCGATGTACCCCACCGCGCCGGAGAGCACCGCGCCCACCAGGAAGCCGAAGGCCAGGAGCCAGTCGTTCAGTGCCACGCCCAGGACAACGAACAACACTGCCCCGACGACGGCGATGGTGGTGTACTGGCGATTGAGGTAGGCCTTTGCGCCTTGTTGAATAGCGGCTGCGATCTCCTGCATGCGTGCGTTCCCGGCGGGTTTGGCCAGCACCCAGCGGATCGAGACGATGCCGTAGATGATGGCGGCCAGAGCACAGGCCAGCGCGATGACGACTCCGGGTGCCAGTGGCATGAATCCCCCTTAAGGTGTTTTTTTGGATGTCACGAACCTTGCGCTCCGGATCGGCAGGCGGGCGTGATCCGGCACGGCTAGCGCGTTGTTTCCGGCCGCCGCTCGCCCGAACCGCGGCAAGACCCTGACGACACGCGCAAATGACGCGCGATTCTACCGGATTTTTCGCGGCGGCTTGACCGCTCTCTAACGGTAGCCGATGGTCTAGATCTTGAAGCCCGCCGCGAGCTTCTTCGGCACGGCCACGTTCTTGAGCCGCACATAGGCGGGAAGGCCGCTTCTGAACGGCGGATAGTCTTCCCCCTGAATCAATGGAGCGAGATACTCGCGGCACTTGGCAGTGATGTGGAAGCCATCTTCGGTGATGTAGTCGCGCGGCATCTTCTTCTCGACGTTGGCGATCTCCTTGAGATCGGCCACGCCGATGGTCCACCGGTACGGCTTGTTCGATTTGCGTACGACGGTGGGCATGACCGCGTTGCGTCCTTTCAGAGCTAATTCCACCGCGGCCTTGCCCACGGCATAAGCCTGTGCCACGTCCGTCTTGGACGCGATATGGCGCGCGGCCCGCTGCAGGTAATCGGCCACCGCCCAGTGATATTTGTAGTTGAGCTTCTCGCGCACCAGGTTGGCGATCACCGGGGCCACGCCGCCGAGCTGGGCATGGCCGAAGGCGTCGCGCAGTCCCGTCTCCGACACGAACTTACCCTCCGCGTTGCGCAGGCCTTCCGACACTCCGATGACGCAGTGATCGTAGCGCTTGACCACTCGCTCGACGGTCGACACGAACTTGGCCTCTTCGAACGGGATCTCGGGAAACAACAGCACCTGTGGCGCCTCCCCCTCCGCTTCGGCCGCCAGCCCGCATGCGGCGGTTGTCCAGCCGGCGTGCCGGCCCATCACCTCGAGCACAAACACCTTGGTCGAGGTGCGTGACATCGAGGCGACATCGAATCCGGCCTCGCGAATGCTGGTCGCGGCGTATTTCGCTACCGAGCCAAACCCCGGGGAGCAATCGGTGAGCGGCAGGTCGTTGTCCATCGTCTTGGGCACGTGCACGCAGACGACGGGGTAGCCCAGCTCGTCCGACAGCTGCGACACCTTGAGGCAAGTGTCGGCCGAATCGCCGCCGCCGTTGTAGAAGAAATACCCGATGTCATGCGCCTTGAACACCTCGATCAGGCGCTCGTATTGAGCACGGCCTTCCGCCAGGCTCTTGAGCTTGTAACGTGCCGAGCCGAAGGCCCCCGCCGGGGTATAGCGCAAGGCCTGGATATTCCTCGCTGATTCCTTGCTCGTATCGATCAGGTCCTCGGTCAAAGCCCCGATGATGCCGTTGCGCCCGGCGTACAGCTTGCCGATTTTGTCCTTGCGCTTGCGCGCGGTTTCGATCACACCGCAGGCGCTCGCGTTGATAACGGCTGTGACCCCGCCCGACTGGGCGTAAAACGCGTTCATCTTGGCCATGTCGATCCCTGTGGATGCGGTGTTTCGGCGGATGCGAGCCGATTACGAGGAAAGCGCGGCGAAGAGGCGCTCGCGGATCTGATCCACGCTGCCTGTCCCTGAGATCTTGCGATACTTTGGCCCGCGCCCGGCGTTGTCGGCCGCCACCTTCGAGTAGTAGTCCAGCAGCTGCTCGGTCTGGTCGTGGTAGACCTGAAGGCGTGTACGCACCGTTTCCTCCGCATCGTCGGCGCGCTGAACCAGCTCCTCGCCCGTGATGTCATCTTTGTTCGGAACCTTGGGCGGGTTGAAGAGAATGTGATAGGTCCGCCCGGAACCTGCATGCACGCGTCGCCCGGACAGGCGCTTGACGATCTCCGCGTCGTCCACGTCGATCTCCACGACATAGTCGAGGCCCACGCCGGCCTGCTTCATCGCTTCGGCCTGCGGGATGGTGCGCGGAAAGCCGTCGAACAGGAAACCGTTGGCACAATCGGCTTGCTTGATGCGCTCTTGCACCAATCCGATGATCACGTCGTCCGGGACAAGGGCGCCGGCGTCCATGTAGCGCTTGGCCTTCAGCCCGAGCGCGGTGCCTGCCTTCACCGCGGCGCGCAGCATGTCTCCGGTCGAGATCTGCGGGATGCCGAACTTTTGGGTGACGAAGCCCGCCTGGGTTCCTTTGCCCGCTCCGGGTGCGCCGAGCAGAATCAGCCGCATGACATGAGTCGCCTATGTTGGGTCCGCGCCCGCCGGCACGGCCTGCTCGCCTCGAAGTGAGATTGCGTCGAGCCGACACGCGTAATTATATGGGGGAGCCGTCGGACGCGAACAGGCGGCGCACGGCCTCCAGGTCCTCTGGTGTATTCACGTCGGCGGCAGGCGCCTCCTCGCTTACCGCCACCTGGATTCGAAATCCATGCCACAGCGCTCGCAACTGCTCCAAGGCCTCGAAGTGTTCGATGGCGGGCGCCTCGAGTGTTGCATAACGCTTGAGGAAACCGCAGCGATAGGCATAGATCCCGGGGTGGTGATAGATCGGCAAACCTTCGGGGATGCGGGTGCGGTCCGCGGCGAACGCGTCCCGCGCCCAGGGGATAGTGGCGCGGCTGAAGTAGAGCGCCTCGCGACGCGCGCTCAGCACGACCTTCACGACGTTGGTGTTGAACAAGTCGGCGCTGCGCTGCAAGGGGTGACAGGCGGTAGACATGGCGGCGTCCGGGTGGCGCGCGAGGACGGCGGCCACATCGCGGATGAGCTCCGGCGCGATACGCGGCGCGTCGCCCTGGACGTTGACGACGAGAGTTGCGTCGGGCCACCCGCGCAGGGCCGCAACCTCGGCGATGCGGTCGGTGCCGGAGCGGTGGCCCGCCCCGGTCATGACGCAACGGTATCCGTGCTGGACGACGGCGCTGCGTACGCGCTCGTCATCCGTCGCGACCCAGACCTCCGCTGCACCGCTCGCCGCCGCGCGTTCCGCCACGCGGACCACCATAGGCTTGCCGGCGATATCGAGCAGCACCTTGCCCGGCAGTCGCGTGGCTGCAAAGCGCGCGGGGACTACGACAACGAAGTCCATGGCGGGAAGCCGGCGCGCCCGTATCGGTGGCAGTCCGTCACGCCGTTCGGCCTCGCTCCTGCACCTCTTCCTCGGGAGGAAGCTTGCGGGCCTCCTCTTCGAGCATGACTGGGATGTCGTCGCTGATCGGATAGCCGAGGCGGCACGGCCTGCAGATCAATTCCTGTTCTGCCTTGCGATAAACCAACAAGCCCTTGCATAAAGGGCAGACCAGGATGTCAAGCAGCTTGGTGTCCACGCAATGCTCTCAACTTGGCTACCACGAACTCATCCAGAGCGGGTTCGATGACCGCCTCAACCGGCAGGTACCACCAGGTATCGCGCGCGAATGCCTCGCATTTTACTGCATCCTTCTCGGTCATCAGCACGATGTCGTCACCCGCGAACGCCAGATCGTCGGGTCCGAAGCGAAAATGATCCGGGAACGGGTGCGCTCGGAAGTTGAGGCCCATGCGCTGAAGGTGCGAAAAGAAGCGCTGTGGGTTGCCGATACCCGCGACGGCGTGCAGCGTTCGCCCGCCGAGCCCGGCCGGCGACGTCGAAACCTGCGGATTGAGCAGGTTGCGGAACACTTCGCCTGTCAGCTTGATGAGGAACTGGGGCGTCCGCACGGTCGGCAACGCCGTGTCACCGCTCACGAGCACCGCGTCGACACAGGTCAACCGACGCACCGGTTCCCGTAACGGCCCTGCTGGCAACAGCCATCCGTTGCCGAACCTGCGCTGCCCATCTACCACCGCGATCTCGATCGCGCGGGCCAGCCGATAGTGCTGCAGCCCGTCGTCGCTGACCAGCACGTTGCAATCGGGATGGGACGCGAGCGCCGATCGCGCAGCCTGTGCGCGGTCGCGACCCGCTACCACCGGTACCCCAGAGCGCCTCGCCAAGAGGATCGCCTCGTCGCCCGCGGTCGCTGGAATGCTGTCCGGCCGCACCTCCTGCAGATTCTCGGATCCGCCGTAGCCGCGCGTCACGATCGCGGGGCGATAGCCACGCTCCACCAAGCGGTCGACGAGCCAGAGCACGCAAGGAGTCTTTCCTGTTCCGCCCACCGTGATGTTGCCCACGACGATGAGCGGCACCGGGAGCGGGTCGGTGTGCAGTATCCCGGCTTGATAGAGCAGGCGGCGCAGCGCCGTCGCCGCTGCGAACAGCAGGCTGAGGGGGATGAGCAGCAGGTGCGCTGGACGGATCCGGTACCAGAAGTATTCGAGCGCATGCATATCTCAAGGGCCCGCGTCGGCGCGCTTGCATCTTACCGGAAGCGCGTCGATCCGAAGCCTGCGCCCGAGGCAGGTCGACAACCGGCGACTCGAGAGCGGGCCGGCTAGCGCGCCGGCAGCTGGGTGGTGAAAGTGATGCGGCCGAAGCCGGCGAGGCGCGCGGCTTCCATGACGTTGATGACCGACTGGTGCGTCGCGTTGCCGTCGGCGTTGATGACGATCATCGGGTCGGGATTGCCGCGCGCGGCGCGCTTGAGCTCGACGCTGATGGTAGCGGGATCGGTCGCGCCGAGGACCACCCGTTCCACTACGTAGCGACCCGTCGAGGTCACGGCAACGTTGATCTGGTTGGGTCGCTCCTGCGACTGATTGGCCTGCGCCGACGGCAGGTTGATCTGCAGCTCCGAATAGCGTGAGTACGTCGTGGTGACCACGAGGAAGATCACGATGACCAAGAGGACGTCGATCATCGGGACGAGGTTCATCTCCGGCTCCTCGCGCTGCGCGCCGCGGCGAAAATCCATGCTATTGCGCCCTCTCGCCGTGCACGATCTCCACCAGCTTGACGGCCTGCGTCTCCATCTCGATCACGAGGTCGTCGACCTTGGCCCGGTA
>DASPUW010000436.1:0-2335 GCA_035622675.1 Burkholderiales bacterium
AATTTTTCATGATGGCTCGTTGTTGTCAATCGAGACGTGCCGCCGATTGGCGCTGCGCCTTGGTGACCCCTGGGGTGACATCGTGGTCGGATGGCCGGCTGATGCTCTGCAGGGCCCGGGAACGGAACTCACGCCAGTAGAGGACGAACACCACCCACGCGGTCGCGCCCATGAACAGCCAGCCGTTGATCAGCCAGGCGAGCGCCGCCAGAGCGAAGTAGTAAGCCCGCAAGCCGTAGTTGAAGTGCTCCGCCGCGTAGTGGCTCACACGCCAGGCCCGCTCGATGAACTCCGCTTCGTCCTCGGCGCGGGCAGGCACCGGCGGGGCAGCGCCCACCAGCACGCCCGCCATGTTGAACTGACGCAGGGACCAGGTGAATTTGAAGAACGCATAGCCGAAAATGCCCACCAGCAGCAGGATCTTCAGTTCCCACACCATCTCTGGCGCCTGTCGGTTGAAGGGGAGCCCACCCACCACGGCGGAGATGCGCTCAGTGGTGCCGAGCAGCGCGAACAACCCGCCGAGAATCAGCAGTGTGGTGGAGGCGAAGAAGGTGGAGCTGTTCGCGAGGTTCGTGATGATCGACGTGTCGATCACGCGCAGCTCGCGCTGGATCATGCGCGTCCACCAGTCGCGCCGGTAATGCGCCATGGCGGACAGCAGGCTCGGCACGCGCTCGCCGTACCAGACGGCGAAGCGAGCGTAACCCGTCCACCAGGCAAAGAACCAAAACAGCGCAACCACGTCAAGCCAGGTGAACCCCAAGCTGCGCATGAGTCACATGAACAGCGTCAGGACCCCGGTGTAGCCGTACAGCCGGTTGTGAGAGATCTCACCGTTGCAGAAAAAACCGACCAGCGGCACTTCCCCCAGGCGATCGCGGATGATGCGCAGCTCCTCCGAATTCTCGCCGAACAGGCTGGCGCCGCGCCCCAGGCAGGAGAAGTAGACGCCACCCTTGGGCTCGCGGTATACGCCGCTGCGGATGCTGGTGAGCATGCGGTCGAGGTCGTCGCTGGCGGTACCGCGGTCGCGCCGGCAGAACATGATGCTACGGCCGGGAGTTACCGCCTCGCCGATGGCCACCAGTTTGTGCGTAGTGTCGAGTCCTACGAGGTTGCGCACCAGGTAATCGCCGGTGTCGCTGCCTTCGATCGGGAGGCCCGCGAAGATGTGCCCGGCCACCGAGCTCAAGTTGCCAGAGAGCTCCCTGCCGATGTCGGCACGCAGCACGTCCAGCGCCGGGCGTCCGTCCAGACTGACGATGATGTTCTGGCGCGCATCGGTGATCACGTGTTTGGGACCCGCCGGTGTGCAGCCTTGCGTCAGTCGCGTCGCGACCACGACCTCATCAGAGAAGATCACGCCGGAGAGTCCGCCCTGAGTCGCTCCGTCCGCGTATTGCAATGCCCGTCCGCGTGAGCTGGTAAGGCCTCCGACCACGAAGCCGCTGTCGGTGCGCGCGGCGAACTCCCGCACCAACGAGGTCAGCGACGGCGTGGCCGGATCGGCATGCACAATGGCGAAGCTCGCCGTCCCCGCGCCGCAGTGGAGCTTGCCTTTGGCCAGGTCGCCCGGCGCTTTGAGCCCCGAGAACACACGGAACGCCCCCTCGGGCAGGCTACAGCACAACAGCGCGACGGCAGGCTCGTCCAAGTATTCGCGACCGCTGGCGCAGATGCCCACACCGACTGTTCCGACCCAGTGCGCGATGCCCGTGCGCCGGCGCAGGAAGTCGACGATGTCCGCATAGTCGTCGGCGAAGGCGTCGGTCACGTACACAAAAGCCAGAGTAGCGCCCCGCACGGCAGCTCCGCACTGGTCGAGCGCAGCCTCCGCGGCCGCGCGCCAGTTCGCGCTCGCAGCGTGCCCGCAGGCGAAGTAGTCGGTAAGCGTGCTGGTCGTCATTCGAATGGGCTCGGTTCAGAGCGACATTCTACCGGCCATTGGTTAAACAAGGGATGTACGGCGCTCTGGCCGGCCTCGCGAGCGAGCTTATAATGCAATGTGCGCAACTTGGAGGGAGCTCTTGGCAATGACTACTAACGTCGCCACCCCGATCGAAGAAAAGCTTGTGCTGCGTCGCGACGACGGTGGTGTCGCCACGCTCACGCTCAACCGGCCGAAGCAATACAACGCATTGTCCGAGGAGCTCTTGACCGAGTTGCAGTCTGCGCTCGATGCCGTGGCGGAGGACAAATCGGTGCGCGTGGTGGTGATCGCCGGCAGCGGATCCGCCTTCTGCGCAGGGCACGACTTGAAGCAGATGCGCGCCAATCCGCGCAAGGAGTATTACCGCAAGCTCTTCGCACAGTGCAGCAACGTGATGCTGAG
>DASPUW010000437.1:0-2737 GCA_035622675.1 Burkholderiales bacterium
TCCGCGCCGGCGCTTGCGACGGCTTCATGATCTCGCCCGCGTATCTGCCTGGAGGCTTCGACGACTTCATCCAGCAGGTCGTGCCCGAGTTGCGGCAGCGCCGGCTGTTTCGCACCGCCTATCG
This sequence comes from Burkholderiales bacterium, assembly GCA_035622675.1. GTDB lineage: Bacteria > Pseudomonadota > Gammaproteobacteria > Burkholderiales > SHXO01 > SHXO01. Next base: position 125 of record DASPUW010000437.1, read on the forward strand.
AGGAGAGACTTTGCGCTCGAACCTGAAGGATTGACCCCTGAAGGATTGGCCACGGAGCGGCAGATGCCCGGCTACTTGGGCTGAGGAACGATGCGCAGATAGGGCCTGGGCGCCTTCCAGCCGGCCGGGTATTTGGCCTTGGCCTGCTCGTCCGACACCGATGGCGGAATGATGACGTCCTGACCCTGCTTCCAGTTCACCGGCGTGGCGACGGTGTGCTTCGCCGTGAGCTGAATCGAGTCGAGCAACCGCAGCACTTCGTCGAAGTTGCGCCCCGTGCTCATGGGGTAGGTGAGCGTTGCTTTGACCTTTTTGTCCGGCCCGATCACGAACACCGAGCGCACCGTGGCGTTGTCCGCCGCCGTGCGCTTCTGGTCGCCGCTGGCGTTGGGATGGATCATGTCGTACAGCTTGGCCACCTTGAGATCGGAATCTCCGATCAGCGGATAGTTGACCGCGTGTCCCTGGGTTTCCTCGATGTCTTTCAACCAGCGCTTGTGATCGTCGACCGGGTCGACACTCAGGCCGAGGATCTTGGTATTGCGCTTGTCGAACTCGGGTTTGAGGCCAGCCATGTAACCGAGCTCGGTGGTGCACACGGGCGTGAAGTCCTTGGGGTGAGAGAACAGGATCGCCCAGCCGTCGCCGATCCACTTGTGAAAATCGATCGGTCCGGCGGTGGTCTCCGCCGTGAAATTGGGCGCCTCGTCTCCTATGCGTAGTGCCATGTTGATCCTCCGCTGTCGCTTGGCAGATTCCAGATCGCGGGACGCTTCGGGACGATTTGAGCCGAAGCATTCCCGCTCCCGCCGATCATTATAGATCAGCCGAGCGTTGGCCCCTTTCGGCCGGCTGGCCGCTTGAGATGCCGCTAGCCTGCGGCTCGCGTCACAGATCCTTCATCGAAGCGTCATCGTGCGGTCCGAAAGCGCTGCTCTAATCCGCGTCGCGCGAATGGTTGCCGCAGAGTGCCCTGGGTCCGCGGCAGTCGACGCGCAACACGCTAGGAGCGGACATGAGAATCCTGATCGTCACCGACGCGTGGGAACCGCAGGTCAACGGCGTAGTGCGTACGCTCAAATCTACGCGCCGCGAACTGCAGGCGCTCGGGCATGAGGTCGACATCCTTTCGCCGTTGGAGTTTCCGACGCTGCCCTGCCCCACCTACCCTGAGATCCGGCTTTCCCTGTTTGCGGCGCGGCGCGTCGCGCAGCGCATCCGGCAATTCTCGCCGCACGCGTTGCACATCGTGACCGAAGGTCCGCTGGGTCTAGCCGCGCGCGCCCACGCGATGCGCAACCGCATGCCATTCACCAGCGCCTACCACACTCGCTTTCCCGAGTATGTGCAAGCGCGCACCGGTTTGCCGCTCGCCTGGACCTATCGTTTCCTGCGTTGGTTCCATCGTCCGTCCCGCGCGGTGATGGCGCCCACACCAGTAGTGGTCCACGACCTGAAGAGGTGGGGCTTCGACAATGTCGTGCTGTGGGGTCGCGGCGTCGACCTCGACATATTCCAATTCAAGCGGTCGCAGCGCCTGCAGACGACTCCGCCGATCTTCCTCTACGTCGGGCGCGTCGCGGTCGAGAAAAATGTGGAGGCATTCGTCAGTCTGGACCTGCCGGGCTCGAAGTGGGTGGTGGGCGAAGGACCGGCGCTGTCTGCCATCCGCGCGCGCTATCCCGGCGTGAGCTACCTCGGTGTGCTCAACCAGAATGAGCTGGCGGAAGTCTATGCCGCGGCAGACGTGTTCGTGTTCCCCAGCAAGACCGACACCTTCGGGCTGGTGCTGCTCGAAGCCATGGCGTGCGGCCTGCCGGTAGCGGCTTATCCCGTGACCGGACCGCTGGATGTGATCGGTACCTCGGGCGCCGGCGCCATGGATGACGATCTGCGCAGCGCTTGTCTCAAGGCGCTGGAGATCGACCGTGCGAGCGCGAGACGGCATGCGGAGCGCTTCAGCTGGCGCAACGCCACCGAGCAATTCCTGCGACACCTGCATCCGCTCCAGGACATCGACGCCGCGAAGCTCCAGAGCGGTCCGCTGCTCAAGACCTGATTCGCCAGCCCTGCATCATTGGCGGTGTAGCTCAGCCGTTGAGCCAGTCGCGGCGGTAGCCTCGCGAGAACGCTCGATGGACTTGAGAGGGCCGAATGGATGGCATGCGCAGCCGCTGGGACCATCAGTCTCGCAACCAGCAACCAAGGATCGAAGGCGCCCTGGCGGGCGCAGCAGCCGGTGGCCTCATCGGCTTGATGCTCGGGCCGGTCGGCACCCTGGTGTGCACCGCAATCGGCGCGGCAGCGGGATATGCCGCGTACAAGCCTAACGCGTAGCCACGCCTGTGCGTGCGCTGGACCTATTCCTGCGAGGGTGCCCCGCGCAGACACGCCTCCAGCAGCTCGATCGCCCGGCGGGCGAACACCCACATGTTGGCCTCGCGGTCGGCGCTGCCCGTCTCCACAGTGATCACCGCTTCCACCGGGCCACTCACCGCAATGCATGCGTGTCCTGCGGCATCCCCATAGCGATTGCCGGTGGGGCCGCTCGCACCGGTCTCGCTCAACCCCCAGGTGGCACCGAGGTTGTCGCGCACGCGGCGCGCGAGCAGC
>DASPUW010000438.1:0-4435 GCA_035622675.1 Burkholderiales bacterium
CCCGGCGTGGCTCTGGTGATGCTGGTGCTGTCGGTGAACCTGCTCGGCGACTGGCTGCGCGATGCGCTCAACCCGAAGCTGCGCTGAGCGTGAACGAGCGATGACCTTGGGCGATGCGCCCCCACCCTCTCCCTCCCCCGCGGGCGGGGGAGGGAATCACTCTGCGCCGCTGCTCGAAGTCAGGAACCTGCGGGTCGAGTTCCCGACCCGGCGCGGGACGCTGGTTGCAGTGGACGACGTGTCTTTCACCATTTCCTCGGGTGAAGTGCTCGGCGTCGTGGGCGAGTCGGGCGCGGGAAAGTCCCTCACCGGGATGGCCATCATCGGCCTGCTCGAGGCGCCGGGGCGCATCGCCGCCGGTCAAATCCTGCTGGAGGGCACCCGCATCGACGATCTGGCGCCCGATGCGATGCGGCGCATCCGCGGGCGCCACATCGGCGCCATCTTCCAGGACCCGTTGACCTCTCTCGATCCGCTGTACACCATCGGGCGCCAGATCACCGAAACCATCGTGGCGCATTTGCCCGTGTCCCGAAGCGAAGCGCGCGAGCGGACGATCACACTCTTGGCCGAGGTGGGCATTCCGGCGCCGGAGTGGCGCATGGACCATTATCCGCATCAGTTCTCGGGTGGCATGCGCCAGCGCGTGGTGATCGCGCTCGCCCTGTGCGCAGAGCCCAAGCTCATCATCGCCGACGAGCCGACGACTGCGCTCGACGTCTCGACCCAGGCGCAGATCATCAGGCTGCTTCAGCGGCTGTCGCAACAGCATGGCACCGCGGTGATGCTGATCACTCACGACATGGGCGTGATCGCCGAGACCGCGCACCGCGTCGCGGTCATGTACGCCGGACGTATCGTCGAGATCGGCGCTGCTCGCGCAGTGATCCAGGCGCCGCGCCATCCCTACACGGCTGGCCTGATGCGCTCGATCCCCAGAGTCGGTGCGAGCGCCCCGCGCCTGGCGCAGATCGACGGCGCCATGCCGCGCCTCGCAGCGATCCCCCCGGGGTGCGCATTCCATCCGCGCTGCCCACAGCGCTTCGAGCTTTGCGATAGCGCTCGCCCCCAATTGTTCGAGAGCGACGATCGACGCACCGCGTGCTGGCTGTACTCTGATGCGCCAACCGGCTGAAGTCGCGCGGGCACTCGTAGCCCTGCAAGGCGTCGGCCGCGATTTCGACGTTTCGAAGCCGTGGCTGAACCGCGTGGTCGAGCGCGCGCCGCGCCAGCTTCTGACCGCGGTCGATGATTTCTCGCTCGAGGTGCGGAGCGGCGAAACGGTGGCGCTGGTGGGCGAATCGGGGTGCGGCAAGTCGACCGTCGCGCGGCTCATCGTGGGCCTGTATCCGCCCTCCCGCGGGCGCATCGAGTTCGACGGCACGCCCCAGGCGGCACCTCCCTCCGGGATCTGGAGCGCCGGAGTGCGCCGCCGCATGCAGATGATCTTCCAGGACCCGTACGCCAGCCTGAACCCGCGCTGGCGCGTGATGGACATCGTCGCGGAACCGCTGCGAGTCCAGGGCTCGCTCACGCGGCGTGCCGATCTGCAGGCCCGCGTTTCGGAACTGCTCGCGCAGGTAGGCCTGTCGGCCGCGGACGGGGAGAAGTATCCGCACGAATTCTCCGGCGGGCAGCGGCAACGCATCTCGATCGCCCGCGCTTTATCCTCCACTCCTGAGTTTCTGATCTGCGACGAGCCCACCTCGGCACTGGATGTGTCGGTGCAGGCGCAGATCCTCAACTTGATGAAGGAGCTGCAGGAGCGACTGCGGCTCACCTACCTGTTCATCTCGCACAATCTCGCCGTTGTGTCCCAGATGGCGACGCGTGTGGGAGTGATGTACCTCGGGCGCCTGGTGGAGCTGGCGGATGCCCCCACGCTATTCTCCCGGCCGCGCCACCCGTACACGCGCATGCTGCTCGACGCGATCCCCGACCTGGACATGAGCGGGGGACCGCGCACGCCGGTGGCGGGGGAAGTGGCGAACCCGCTAGCCCCCCCGGCGGGGTGCACTTTTCATCCACGCTGCCCGCTCGCCGACCAGCGCTGCCGCGCCGAGCGGCCGAAACTCAGTCCGGCGCAGGGCGCACTGGTCGCCTGCCACGCGGTGGAAGAAGAGCGTGGCTGAGCGCCCGCACGCGCGCGCTGTTAAAATTTAATTTATTTCAGTCCGCACGCGCGGCCGCAATGATCGTTCTCACTGTCAATGGCGAGCGCCGCCGGTTCGAGGCCCCGCTCACCGCCGCCCAGCTCGTCGCCAGCCTGCAGCTCACCGGCAAGCGCGTCGCGCTCGAGCGCAATGGCGAGATCGTGCCGCGCGGCGAGTTCGACCGCCAGGCGCTGCTCGACGGAGACCGCGTCGAGATCGTGGTCGCTGTCGGCGGCGGTTAGCTGCGAGGATCCTTTCTATGGACCAGCTCGTTGTAGCCGGCAAGGCCTACTCCTCCCGCCTGCTGGTGGGTACCGGCAAGTACAAGGACTTCGCGCAGACGCGCGCCGCCGTCGATGCGAGCGGGGCTGTGATCGTGACTGTGGCGATCCGCCGCACGAACATCGGACAGAACCCGGGGGAGCCGAGCCTGCTGGACGCGCTGCCGCCCAGCCGCTTCACCATCCTGCCGAACACGGCTGGCTGCTACTCCGCGCAGGACGCTGTGCGGACACTGCGTCTGGCGCGCGAGTTGCTGGATGGGCACGCGCTGGTCAAGCTCGAGGTGCTCGGCGACCCGCACACGCTGTATCCGAACGTAATGGAGACGCTGTCCGCTGCGCAAACGCTGGTGAAGGAAGGGTTCCAGGTGATGGTCTACACCTCGGACGATCCGATCGTCGCCAAGGAACTGGAACAGATCGGCTGCGTCGCGGTGATGCCGCTCGCTTCACTGATCGGCTCCGGGATGGGGATTCTCAATCCGTGGAATCTGCAGATCATCATTGACAACGCCAAGGTCCCGGTGCTGGTCGATGCCGGAGTCGGAACCGCCTCTGACGCAGCCATCGCGATGGAGCTCGGCTGCGAGGGTGTGCTGATGAACACCGCCATTGCAACCGCTAAGGATCCGGTGCTGATGGCCAGCGCCATGAGGAAGGCCGTGGAGGCGGGGCGGGAGGCCTATCTCGCCGGACGCATGGCGAAGAAGCCGTACGTGGCGGCACCCAGCTCGCCGACCAGCGGCCTCATCGCTCCGGCGCAGAACAAGGCCGCGTAAGCGGGCCCCGGCGCGGCGCTCGCGTCAGGTTTGCACAGCGGCGCGATGTCCAAGCCCAAGCTTCTCCTGTCCTGGTCGAGCGGCAAAGACAGCGCGTGGGCACTGCACGTCCTGCGCAGCCGCGGGGAGTACCAGGTCGCCGGGTTGTTCACAACCTTCAACGCGGAGTTCGACCGCGTCGCGATGCACGGCGTCCGGCGCGACCTGGCCGAGGCTCAGGCGCGGGCTGCGGGATTGCCGCTGAGCTGGATCGCCCTGCCGCACCCCTGCTCCAACGCGCAATACGAGCGGATCATGGCCGAGTTCATGCAGCGCGCGCGCAGCGACGGGATCGGCCATATGGCGTTTGGCGATCTGTTCCTCGCCGAAATCCGCGCGTACCGCGAGAAGCAGCTGGCCGGCAGCGGCATCACACCGCTTTTCCCGCTCTGGGGCGCCGACACGGCCGCACTCGCGCGCGAGATGATCGCTGCAGGGCTGAGTGCCGTGCTGACGACCGTCGATCCAAAACATCTACCAGCCGAGCTCGCCGGTCAGACGTTCGACCAGTCTCTGCTGGAGCGGCTGCCGCCGGGCGTCGATCCTTGCGGCGAGAACGGCGAATTCCATACGTTCTGCTGCGCCGGCCCCATGTTCGAGCGGCGTGTCGCTTTGCGTTCCGGCGCGATCGTGGAACGCGATGGGTTCGTTTTCGCCGACTTCGAGCTCGCTGAAGGAGCAGCGGCATGCGCATAGTCTCGCTGTTGCCGTCGGCCACGGAAATCGTCACGGCGCTGGGGTTGGCGGACCAACTGGTCGGAATCTCGCACGAGTGCGACTTCCCCGAGGAGATCTGCGACCGTCCGCGCGTCACGCATTGCGAGATCCATGGCGCCGATCTGCCCAGTTCCGCAATCGACGCGTGGGTGCGAGAGACGCTCGCCGCGCGCGGCACTCTCTACACCCTGGACGAGGAGCTGATCCGCGAGCTGCGCCCCGACATCATCCTGACCCAGCAGCTGTGCGACGTGTGCGCAGTGAACTATGGGTCGGTGGCGGCTTACGCAGCGACCTTGCCAGTGCGCCCACGCTTGATCAATCTCGAACCGAAACACCTGACGGATCTCTATCAGGACATCCGGCTCGTCGCTCAGGCCGCAGGGGTGCCGGAGCGGGCTCAACCGGTGATTGCGGGCCTGGAGCGGCGGGTTGCCTCCGTGGCTTCTCTCGCCGCTCGTGCGCC
>DASPUW010000439.1:0-4136 GCA_035622675.1 Burkholderiales bacterium
TCGTTGCCGCCTCGCGTTTCGGTGTTGGGGTCGAATGATCCGTGATCCGGGTCCACCGGGTTCCCATCCTGATCCAGATAGATCGCCGCGACGTGAAGCGGCTGGTGGATATCGCCCGCGTAGTGGGACAACAGCCGCAGCGCCTCCTTCTTGCCATTGATATTGAATGGCGCCGGCGCGGGCCTGCCCTGCAACACGGCGATCGCGGCACTGATCGCACTCACGATGTCGTGATTGCTCGTGCCCGCAAGCCCCTTGGCGTAATGGTCGCGCAGGATCGAGACGTCGGTGTAGTGATACTGCTTGTGGCACTTGTCTTCATTCGGAAGGGGCGCGCAGTTGTCCCAATTGCGCCTGACGAAATTCGCCATCTCCGCCTTGCCCGGTCCGGTCTCGAACGGGGAGCATTCCTTGTGTTTGCCGGTTGCCGTGTAGGTGAACTTGGTGCCTTTCTTCTCGACGCTCTTCGCGCAGTCCGCCCACACTGCAGACACGCGAAGGCTGGTTCCGAGAATGTTTCGGACCTGGGTCTCGGCGTTGGTACCGGCGATAAGGTGGTCGGCAATTGCCCCTACGGTCTGGTGCCCGGTCGAGTCCCACGCGAGCGCGCCGGTCGTGGCCCCCGGGCCAGCGAGAACGAGCCCGATGATGGTTACGAGAACGCGCAATTCGCCGGCCCTCCCAGCATATGCTCTCACACGGCGCCCAGCATCGGCCCCTCGTCCTTCAGCGCCACCCCCGACAATCCTCGCTGGCGCGCCGCTGTCATCAGATAGAGCAGCTTGCGGGCGGCCAGGCCGTAGCTTAGGCCCTGCGGCCGAACGTTGGAGATGCAGTTGCGCTGCGCGTTCGTGCGTCCGGGCGACGGGTCCCACGTGAGGTACACACCGAGGCTGTCGGGAGAGGTCAGTCCCGGGCGCTCTCCGATCAGGATCACGCTCAAGCGAGCCCCGAGCAGCGCTCCGATCTCGTCGCCGATCGCGACTCGTCCCTGACTGACGATGCAGACCGGCGCGAGGCGCCAGCTGTCGTCCCTGAGCATTGGCAGGACGTGGTCCAGGAGAGCGGCCGCATGCCTCTCGATCGCACGCGCGGACAAGCCGTCGGCAACGATGAATACGCCGTCATAGGATGCTGGTTGGTGCGATCTGAGCGAAGTCGCGGAAGCGTCATCCAGGATGCGGCCGAAGTCAGGGCGTTGAATGTAGGTCTGCCGATCGGGTGCCGCGCTGTGCAGCACGCAAGGCTCCAAACCGCGTTCGCGCAACTGGCGCAGTAACAAGTCGACGTCCAGGTCGTCATGAACGGCATCGCGCGCCCGCGCGTGAGCGAGTTGAAAGTCGAGCAGCGCGCGGGTCGGTAAGCTCGAGCCCGCACGTCCGAGGCCAATCCGCGCCTGTGTGAAGCGGGTGAGCTCGCGCCAGGGGTCTTCTTCGCGGCGCGTGTACGGCTCGATCCGATCCTGCGCCATGGGTCAATCCTCCACCAGCGAGAGCAGCGGGTGTTGTGCGTCCGCGGCGCGCGACAGCTTGCCGGCAGCGTCGAAGATCCCCATCGCGAGCAGCCAATCTTCGAACTCGGGCGCGGGACGCAGCGCCAGCGCCTGGCGCAGGTAGAGCACGTCGTGGAAGGACGTGCTCTGATAGTTGAGCATGATGTCGTCGGCCCCGGGGACTCCCATCACGTAGTTCACGCCGGAGGCCGCGAGCAGCGTGAGCAGCGTGTCCATGTCGTCCTGATCGGCGTCGGCATGGTTGGTGTAGCACACGTCCACGCCCATCGGCAGGCCCAGCAGTTTGCCGCAGAAGTGATCCTCCACCCCGGCGCGGATGATCTCGCGGCCGTTCAGATACTCGGGGCCGATAAAGCCGACCACGCTGTTGACCAGCAGCGGCTCGAACAGGCGCGCGAGCCCATACGCGCGCGCCTCCAGCGTCTGCTGGTCGACGCCGTGGTGTGCGTTGGCGGACAGCGCACTGCCCTGCCCGGTCTCGAAGTACATCACGTTGTCGCCTAAGCCGCCGCGGCGCAACTCTCGAGCGGCCTCGCACGCCTCGCTCAGCAATGCGGCGGTGACGCCGAAGCTGCGGTTGGTGGCCTCCGTGCCGCCGATCGACTGGAACACGAGATCGACCGGCGCACCGTCCTCGATCGCGCGCAGCGTCGTAGTGACGTGCGTGAGAACGCACGATTGCGTAGGAATGCGATATCGGACGATGATCTCGTCCAGCATCCGCAGCAGCGTCGTCACCTGCTGCATGCTGTCGGTGGCCGGATTGACGCCGATGACGGCATCGCCGCAGCCATACATGAGCCCATCGAGGATACTCGCGGCGATGCCTCTGGCGTCATCGGTGGGATGATTCGGCTGCAGGCGGCTCGCGAGGCGGCCGCTCAGGCCGAGCGTGCCGCGGAAGCGCGTGACGACGCGGCACTTGCGCGCGACCAGCACCATGTCCTGGATGCGCATGATTTTGGACACGGAGGCGGCCATCTCGGGCGTCAGGCCGGGCGCGAGATCCGCCAGGGACTGCTCATCTGCGCCGTAGGCGAGGAGCCAGTCGCGCAGCTCGCCAACGGTCATGTGCGATACGGGCGCGAAAGCGCTCGCATCATGCCGGTCGAGGATCAGACGCGTGACTTCGTCCTGCTCGTATGGGACGACGGCCTCGTTGAGGAATGTCTTTAGCGGCACGTCGGCTAGCGCCATCTGCGCCGCCACCCGCTCTTCGGCGCTGGCGGCCGCGATGCCGGCGAGCTGATCTCCGGTGCGCGCGGGCGTGGCCTTGGCCAGCAGCGTCTTGAGGTCAGCGAAGCGGTAGACCGTTGTCCCGGCCACATGCAAATACATAGCTGGCTTTCAGTGTACGCCGCCGCAGGACCAGCGGCGTCAGCGGTCACGATGCGAAGCTCGCGCTCTCGACCGCCCAGTCGAACACGGTGCCATTCTTCTCGGTAGCGCGTGCGCGGACCAGCAGAAAATGCCGATCGACCGCAAGCCATGCGTCGAAACCGCGCTTGTCGTCCTCGTCTTGAATCTTCTTCACGTGCACGGTGTCGAGCTGACCCAGCGGGGTGGACAGCTTTTCGCGGCCCACGACGGAGTATTTGTACTCGGTGATGCGTCGTCCATCGGTCATGTACAGTCGCTGCTCCTTCCCATCCGGCAGCGAGAACGCAAAGCTGCACACCACGCTGGCTGCATCCCAGGTATTGGGCCGGAGCGCCAAGGTCTGCTTGTTGTCCCCATCGATCAGTTGCACCTTGCCGGCCGCCCAGTCGAAGATGGCGCTGCGCGTGACACGGTCGTTGCGCGTTTCGACGAAGCTTTGCGGCCACAGGCCCGCGGCCGTGATCCTGCCTTTCGCCTCGCGCCGGATGTGAAGCCGGTAAAGGGCCGCGATCCCGATCGTGTTGGATTCCATTACCACCGAGTAGGTCTTGGCGTCGTGCTGGAAGACGGCGACCCCTTCACCTACGGGAATGCCGGCGACGGTCAGCCTGAACTTGACCTCGGCCCGCGACGGGATCGACTCGGCCGGCGCACGCGCAGCGGGCGCAGGCGCCGTTGCCATGAGCGCGGCCCAGATCAAGAGAATCCGCTTCATCATCGAAGGGAGAGGGCGGTGAGCAGGATGAAGCTCGCCAGGTCAAGCGCCGGGGAGCGCTGCCGGCAGCAGCGTCCCCCGACTTCCATCAACCCAGTCAGCAGGAGATCAGGCTAATGGCACGTCCAATTGTACCCGCTCGCTCCAGTTGCAGCGCTGAACGGCGCGATCAAACGCGGTGCACGAGGCGATGTCCGATGCACAAGCGAGGGGCGCGCTCGTGCGATTGCGCGTGCTAACGTCTTGAATGATGTAGATGTGGCGCGTGGCACGACATGTGCGTAGAGCGTCACGGGGCGGCCGTGCGAGGAAGCGTTGCCTGCGGGTGATGTTCGCGGCGCCCACACCTAATGGAGACCCTCATGCGTAGCTGGCCCCTCTCGATCACCGCAGTCGTACTTGCCATCAGCCTCGGTTCCGCTTTCGCCGAAGACGAGGCACCTGTACCCGACCCGAACGAACCCACCGCGGCCGCAGCAGCGGACCCGTCGGAGCCCGCTGCCGCCGACAGTGCCGATACGTCGTCCG
>DASPUW010000440.1:0-7873 GCA_035622675.1 Burkholderiales bacterium
CGGCTCATCCCAGCATGGGTGAGCCACGTCGAGGTGCGCAGATGCGAGGCTTGCCCGTACTTCGAAGTCGTGACGGGAAATCTGTTCAGCAGCGAAGCCGTTCTGCCGTTCGATCCGGGCAAAGTCGCGACCATCGTCGAGGGCGTTGCGCGCACGACGGACCGGCAGCCCGGCTAGGATCCACATATCTCCCCCTCTCCCCTTGCGGGAGAGGGTTGGGGTGAGGGGAGCGCGCACGCAAGCCTTGCGGATCAGTGTCCGAGCAGCAAACGGGGCAGCCAGTTGGCGAGCGGCGGCACCAGCAGGACGATGACGAGCATCAGCAGGCCAAACACCACGTAGGGGCCAGCCGCGCGATACACCTGACCCATCGTGATGTGCTCGGGCGCGACGCTCTTCATGGTGAAGAGCAGCAGACCGAAAGGCGGCGTGAGAAGGCCAAGCTGCATCGCGATCAGATACAGCACCCCGAACCAGATCGGCTCGAAGCCGTAGTGCTCGACCAGCGGCATGAAGAACGGCAGCGTGAGCAGCATCATGCTCACCTGGTCGATGAAGCAGCCGAGCAGCAGCAGGATCAGCATCATGCCGATCAGCACCCCGCCCGCACCGAAGCCGGCGTCTCGCACCGCGGCAACCAGCCCGCTGGTGGCTCCCGAGAAGGCGAGAATCTGCGAAAACGTGGTGGCGCCGACGATGATGAAAAGGATCACGCTCGAGATCGCCGCGGTCCCGAGCAGCGCCTTCATCAGGCTTGACAGCTTCAACGAGCGGTACAGCGCGGCAACCGCGACCGTGGCTACCGCGCCGAGCGCCGCCGATTCCGTCGGCGTCGCCCAACCCGCCGACATCGCTCCGATCACGACGCCGAAGATCAGAGCGAGCGGAAGCACATACGCCACCAGCGGTCGCCACCGCTCCCACCCCCTCACGTCCTCCGCTTCCTGGAAGGACGGCGCGAGCTCGGGCCTCGCCTTTGCGCGCACGATGATGTAAGCCACGAAGACCGCCGCGAGCAGCAGGCCGGGAAGGATGCCGGCCACCAGCAGATGCGAGATCGAGATCCCGGCGAGGCTACCGAGCAGTACCGTGAGCGCCGAGGGCGGAATGAGCATGTCGACGCCGCCGATCGCCATGATCGGTCCCATCGCCATGCTCGGGTGATACCCGCGGCGCAGCATCTCCGGCAGCATCAGGCTGCCGAGCATCGCGGTCGTTGCGATGGTCGAGCCCGAGATGGCCGAGAAGATCGTTCCCGCCACCACGGCGACGACCGCCAGTCGGCCGGGAACGCGGCGGATGAGACGCTCGATCGCGTCGATCGCCTTCATCGCGACGCCGGTGTGGAACAGCACTTCGCCCATCAGAATGAAGAAGGGGATGGGCGTGAGCGAGAAGTTGGTGATCGAGTTGACGCCGTTGCGCACGAGCTGGGCCAGGCCCGCATCGCCGCCGAGATACTGATACGCCCCCGCGATATTGATCGCGAAGAACGAGAACGCGGCCGGCATCCCGGTCGCGAATGCAACCGCGAGACAGCCGAACAGCAACAGGCAGGCCGCGTACCAGCTCACCGCGGCCTCATTGCGAGCCGATCTGCCCGGAGACGATGCCCGAGCCGGTGAGCATGCGGCGGACGAACTCGACGCTCAGCAGGGCGAAGCAGATCGGCACCGGCACGAAAGTCCACCACTCCGGGATGACGAGTGTTTTGATGATCATCGAGCCGAGGTGCACTGAATCGGCGATGACCTTGATGCCGTACCAGACGAAGACGAGGCACACGGCGAGCCCGACGGCGTCGGCCGCGCGATCGATCTGACGCGCGGCGCCGCGGGGGAGCGTGGTGAGAAGAATATCGATCCGGACGTGTTCGTTTCGGTAGAGCAGCCACGGCGCGGCGAGGAAGGTGGCCAGCGGCAGGCTGTATTCGGAGACTTCCACGGCCCAGGGCAGGCCGCCGAGGCCGATGTTGCGTCCGACGACGTCGACGGTGACCAGAAGTACGACGACGCCGATGACCAGCGCCGCCGCCACGCCGCTCGCCTGCATGAGAAGGTGGTACGCGCGCCGCACGGCTAACTCCCTCCCTCCTTGCGGGAGAGGCCCCAAGTTTCCTCCCTCTCCCCTTGCGGGCGAGAGAGCCTGCCCCGGACTTGATCCGGGGGGCCGGGGTGAGGGGAAACCATGCGCCGCCCTCAGTGCTTGCTCAACAGCTGCTGCAGCTTCGGGCCGTGCTCAGGACTCTGCTTGATGATTCCCGCCCAGCCGGTTTCATACGCCTTGTCGACGAACTGCTTCGCCTGCGCACCGTCGAACTTGATCACCTGGATTCCCGCGTCGGCCTGGCGCTTGGTCTCACGCTCGACCTCTTTGCTCCAGAAATCGGCGTTCTGGCTCTCGATCCAAAGCGCCCACTTGGTCAGTGCGTCGCGCTGCGCCGCCGAGAGCTTGTTCCAGGCGTTGAGGTTGACGATGATCGAGACCTCCGCGTTGTAGAAGCCCGGGTCCACGCGATACTTGGTCTTCTCCTGCCAGGAGAGATCGAAGATGCCTGTGATCGGCCAGCCGTAACCGTCCACCACACCGCGCTCGAGCGCCGTGTACAGCTCGCCCGGCGCCGTCTGCACCACCTGCGCGCCGAGCGCCATGAAAAAATCTCGATAGACCGCTGTGGTGCGCAGCTTGAGACCGGTCAGGTCGGGCTTGTCGATCTTCTTGTTCAGATAGATGTGAAACGGCGTGCCCTCCACCGTGCGCGCCAGGTACACCATGTTCGCTTTCTCGTTCCACAGCCGGTTGATGTAGTCGAAGGCGCCATTCCTGCGCTGCTCCGCGACCGGGATCTGCGCCAGCTTGAGCGCATCTGCCTCCGGCATGATGTTGGTGTAGAAGGCACCCGTGGCGAGAGCCATTTCAACCACGCCCGAACGCACCGCATTGCCGGTTTCGAAGGTGGGGATGGCTTTCGGGCCGCCGATGAAGTTGATCTGCGCAACGCCCTTGTGGTCGGCGTTGAATTTGGTGATGAAGCCCTCGAGGCGCTTCACGTACTGCGAATTTTCCGCGAAGGCGCTCACCATCTTGAGGGTAACTTCCTGCGCCGGGGCCGACGCGGGAAGCAGGCATGCAGCGGCGATTGCGGCCGCCGCGAGGCGAGGGTAGTCCACGCGGTCTCCTTCAGATGCTGCGCCCTTCCCCCGCGAGCCGGGGAATCCGCAAGCCTCCGCCCTCTCCCGTTGCGGGCGAGAGAGCCTGCCCCGGACTTGATCCCGGGGGCCGGGGTGAGGGGGCACGACTGGGTTATGGAATGATCGCGAACGCGTTCAACGGCGAACCCGTCATCCCGCGCAGGCGCAGAGGATTCAAAACCAGCACGAACTCGTAGTTCTTGCGCGCAGCGAGCACCTGCGAGAGTTCTTCCAGGTTGAAGTTCTCCACGATGTAGATGCCGTTGTCGGCGATCAGAATGCGGTGGGCCGGGAAGACGGTGCCTTTCTGCGGATAGACCTCATAGCTCAGGTTGTCGTCTCCGGTGAGGAACACTTTCTTCTCTGCCAGCCATTTCGCCGCGCCTTCCCCAGGGCCGGGACGCAGTCCCATGTATTTCGCCTTGTCCGTCTCGAAGTAGCGCCCGTAGCCGGTGCGGATCAGCACGGAATCGCCGGGTCGAACTTGCACACCTTGCGCGCGTGCCGTGCCCTCCAGGTCCGCCGCGGTGATCTCCTCGCCCGCGGCCAGGGTATCGACGTTCTTGAAGCGCGCGACGTCGAGCAGAACGCCACGGTTGATGAACTTGTCCTTGGGGTAATTCTCGATACCGAGCGCCAGAAGCCCGTTCGGCGCCTCGCTATCCGCGGCGACCAGCCCACCGAACAGCTTGCCGTTGTGGCCGATGTGACCGATCGCATCGATGGTCGGCGCACCGTGCTGCCCGCTGAAGTACATCATGTCTTCGGCGAAAGACAGCTCCGGGATCCAGCCATTGGTCTGCTTGTGGGTGTTGACGAGAGCGGCGGCGAATGGCGGATTGATGCTGAGCAGCGGCGATTTTTGGTCCCAGACGAAATTCAGCTCGACGATCTTGGCGGACTTGAGCGAGCTCATCAGATCGCCGTCAGCGTACGCGCCGGGCAATCCCAGTCCGAGCGCCGCGCAGACACTCAGAACGCAGGTCAATGCAGTGATGATTGGTCGAACGCTCATCGCCTCCTCCCTTTATGTGTGCTTGTTGCGGGGCACTATAGCATCAGTGGCTCTGCGCATCACCTTGCCGCCCGGCAGCCCGATGCGGACAGGTCGAGCGCCCAGCGCAATGGCATGCGCATTGCGAAGGGGAACGCAGGTAGCGCTTCCGATTGGTCAACGGATTGTCAGAGGCCGGTCGTATCACACGGAGAAGTCATTGATGCGTCGCTGGAAAACGGGCTGTCACCGCGGTGGCCCCGAGACCTCTGAGCGCCACACCGTTGGTGCTTTTGCGCCGATCTGCGCTGCCGCAGACGGGGCTGATCGTCAGACGACCGCAGCAGACATCTCCGGCTCGCCGGTCTCCTGTTGCGCAAACGCACTGCGCCCCTGCTCATGAACCGTCTTTTCGGTAACCTGCCGCTCGCCGTCAAGCTGCTGATAGCCAGCTTCCTGACGCTGACGAGCGTCGTGCTTTTGTCGTGGGGCCTGGTGATCGGGGATCACTACCAGGACGCCCAAGCGAGATTGCTGACGGACGCCTCCGCTCGCGCCGATATGCTGGCTTACCACAGCGCGCCGGCGCTGGCTGCGGGCGACAGGGAAGCGGCCGAGCGCGTCATCGCATCCTTGCGCTTTGCACCCGCGGTGCTCTCAGCGCAGCTGTTCGACGCGCGCGGCCAGCCAATCGCCGGCTACATCAACGCCCATTCGCGTGTGAGCGCGCCGCCGCTGGGGTCGGGAGTGAGCGATGGACAGCTGCTGCACGACGACTATCTGGAAACCTACCGGGCTGTGATGGTGCGCGACGACGCGATCGGCGTCATCGCCATCGCGACCGATCTCACGCAGTTTCGCTACGACCTCGCGGCGTTCGCGATCAAGGCGTCGCTGATCGCCGCGATCGCCTTGGTCATCGCATATGTGGCGACTTCGCGCTGGCACCACGGGATCCTCGGGCCGATCATGCGCCTGACTGCGCTCACGCGGCGCATCTTCGCCGAGAAGCGCTACGAGCTGCGCGCGACGGTGGAGTATCGTGACGAGGTGGGCGCAGTGGCCGCCGCCTGCAACGGTCTGCTCGATCGCATCTCCGAGCGCGAAGCCACGCTGCGGCGCGAGCTTGCGGAGCGCACTCACGCGCAGCGCCGCCTGGAAGAGCTCACCCATTACGACCCGGTCACCAAGCTCCCCGACCGGCAGTACTTCTCGCGCCAGATCGAGCGCGTGCTGCTTGAATCGGCCGAGTCGGGCACTGCCGGTGCCCTCATGCTGATCGACGTGTCCAACTTCAAGTTGGTCAACGACACGCTGGGTCACGACGCCGGCGACAGCCTGCTGCTGCTGCTCGCGACCCGCCTCACCGGAAGCCTGCGCAAGAGCGACACGCTGTGCCGGCTGCGCGGCGATGAGTTCGCGCTCATCCTCGAGGAGACGAACGGCGAAGGCCAGATTTCCGCGGTGGCCGAGAAGATTCTGTCGCAGGTGCGTCAGCCGTTCCCTCTCGCCGAGCGTGAAGTGCGGGTGGGTGTGTCGATCGGCATCGCCGTGTTCCCCGTCGACGGGAAAGAACCGCGCGCGCTCCTGCAGAACGCCGAGACCGCCGCGCATCGAGCCAAGACGAGCGGCGACAACGTGTATTGTTTTTTCTCGCCGGACATGCTGGACCGGATGCAGAAGCAGCTCGACATCGAATACGAGCTGCGCCAGGCGCTGGAGCGCGGCGAGCTGCGCCTGCACTTCCAGCCCCAGGTGCGGTTGGACGATGGCCGCCTGCGCGGGCTGGAGGCGCTGCTGCGCTGGCAGCATCCGCGCCGCGGACTGCTCCTCCCCGGAGACTTCATCTCGTTCGCGGAGGAGAGCAATTCGCTGATCGGAGCCATCGCGCACTGGACGCTCGATGCGGCCTGCGCTCAGATCGCCGACTGGCGTGCCGCGGGACTCGAAGCGGCTCCGGTCTCGGTGAATTTCTCGGCGGCGCAGCTGCGCGACACGACTGTGGCGCAAAAGCTGGGCGAGATCCTGTCCCGCTACAAGGTGCCGGGCGAGCTGATCGAGCTCGAGATTACAGAAAATCAGCTGATGTCGGAACCGAATGCCGGACAGGTGCTGGAGCGCCTGCGCGCGCTCGGCGCGCGCATCGCGGTGGCCAATTTCGGCACCGGCTATTCGAGCCTGGGCCACCTCAAGGAACTGCCGATCACCACGCTCAAGATTGACCGCGGATTCGTGCACGGCGTAGCGGAATCGGCCAAGTACGCCGCTGTCACTCGCGCCGTGGTGAGCCTCGCGAAGGAGATGGGTTTCGACACGGTCGCTGAGGGGGTGGAGAGCTCGCGTCAGGTCGAGTTCCTGCGCGCCATGGGCTGCCAGGCTTATCAGGGTTTCTGCTTCTCCCCGGCGGTGCCGGCCGAAGAGGCCGCGCGCATGCTCGCATCCAGCACAGCGCAGGCCCGGCCGAACGTCTACGCGGTCAAGTGACCGCCGCGCAGCAGTCTCTCCCGCCGGTCAGTTAGCCAGGTACTCCTCGATGCGTGGACGCAGGTCCGCCGGGATCGGCGTCGCGCTGCCTCCGTCGAGCGCCATGAAAGCGATGGTCTGGATCATTCTCAAGTGCTCGACGCCGTCCTTCTTTCCCGTGTAAGCGAGCTGCAGCGAAGCGTTCCCGGCTTTCAACACACGCATCTCGAAGCGCAGCGTGTCTCCCATTCTCAGCGGCTTCACGAATTCGCACTGCACGCTGACGGTCGGTGTGCCGATGCGGCGGTCGCGGATCAGATTCGGCAGCGGTTGCCGCAGGCCGGAAGCGAACCAGTCCTCCATGGTGCTGTGCGCGAGATCGAAGAAGCGGGGAAAGTACACGATGCCCGCTGGATCGCAGTGAGCGAACCGGATCAGCTGATCGTGGACGAAGACTTTGCTCACGTCTGCGTTCGCTTGAGGTCCAGCTCCTGGCGGAGCTGCTCGACCAGAGCGCGCAACTGCGCTACCTCGCCGCGCAGCTCCTCGAGGTTCGCTTTCAGAGCGACCACTTCGTTTGGTGTGGCGGGCTCTTTTTCGGCTGGCGCCTGATCAGGCTGCACCGGCGGCGGCCCGCCGAGCAGTTGAGCCCAGCGATGCTCGCGAGAGCCGGGCTGCCTGGGCAGCTTTGCCACGAGCGCGCCTGCGGGCCGCGTCGCCATCTCCTCGAGGAATGCCTCCACCGATGAAATGTCGGCGAAGCCGTACATTCGCTCGCTGCCCGTGCGTAGCTCGCCAGGCGTTTGCGGCCCGCGCAGCATGAGCACCGCCAGCAACGCGGTGATCTGCTGGCCGACGTCGAGGACCTTGGGCAGATTGTGGGCATAGCGCATCACGCGTCCCGAAGCGCCATAGCTGTCGATCACCAGCGTCCGACGCTTCAGCGCGTCTAGCGCCGTCTGTACTTCAGCCTCGCTGACCTGCATCACCGGACTGCGGCTGGACTTCTGATTGCACCCGGCGACCAGGGCGTTGAGAGTCAGCGGATAGTAGTCCGGCGTGGTGAGCTGCTTCTCCACCAGAACGCCGAGCACCCGTGTTTCCAGGGGCGACAGGTCGATCAGCGCGGAGCCGCTCATCGTGCTCGGCGGATTCAATGGATCGCCCGATCCAGGTTGATCGCCTGGTCGAGCCCCTTCACGGCGTCCAGCCCCGTGACGTTTCT
>DASPUW010000441.1:0-4853 GCA_035622675.1 Burkholderiales bacterium
GTGAGCATCACGAACAGCGGCATGAGGTAATACAGCGCGAACAGGACGAGCAGCGTGTAGATGACCGCGCGCCCGATCAGGTGCGAGCCGGCCGTCTGCGTCCGATAGGGTTCAGCCATGGCGCTGCCTGCGCGTCTCCGAGTAGATCATCGGCACGATGATCGCGATCACGGTCATCAGCATCATCATCGCGCTCGCCGCGCCCAGCCCGATCTGGTTGCGGTTGAAGGCGAAGGTGTACATGAAGGTCGCCGGCAGATCGGACGAGAAGCCGGGTCCGCCGCCGGTGAGCGCCATCACCAGGTCGAAGCTCTTGATGGCGATGTGCCCGAGGATGATGAGCGAGCTGAAAAATACCGGCCGCAGCGACGGGATGACGATGCTGATGTAGATGCGCACCGGGCCTGCTCCGTCCACCTGCGCCGCTTTGATGATGGCATCGTCGATGCCGCGCAGTCCGGCCAGAAACAGCGCCATGACGAAGCCGGTGGATTGCCACACGCCGGCGATCACCACGGCATAGATCGACATCCCGGGCGTCACGATCCAGTCGAAGGTGAAGTGCTCGAAGCCGAGCTGCCGCACCAGGTGCTCCAGGCCGAGCCCGGGATTCAGGATCCAGCGCCACGCAGTGCCGGTGACGATGAACGAGAGCGCCATCGGATACAGGTAGATGGCGCGCAGGAAGCCCTCCGCGCGGATGCGCTGATCCAGCAGGATGGCCAGCAAGAGACCGGTTACAAGGCAAAACCCGATGAACAGACCGGCGAAGATGCCGAGGTTCTTGACCGCCGTCCACCAGCGGTCATTGGCAAACAGCGCGATGTACTGCACCAGCCCGGCGAAATCGTAGCGCGGCAGGATGCGCGACTCGGTGAAGGACAGCCAGGCGGTCCACACGATGAAGCCGTAGACGAAGATCAGCGCACAGAGGAGGGTCGGGCCGAGGACGATCTTCGGCAGCGCGGTCTCGACATAGTCCGCCATGCATCTGCGCGCCCGCGTGAGCGCCGGGCTGGCGCCGCCCGCCTGTTGATTCACACGCCTCCCGTCGTGCTGCTGCGTGACACCGGGCGCCGGCGTCACCTTACGCCAGCGCCCGGGCGTGCTTCAGACTTTCTTGCCGCTGGCGCCGGCCATCTTTTCGGCCGCCTGCTTCGCCGTCATGCTGGGCGTGTTCATGAATGCGGTGATGACGTCGAACATGGCACCCTTGGGTGCGGGCGGCATCGCCATTTCATGCGCAAAGCTCGGCACCAGCGCGCCGCTCTTGGAAGAAGCGGTGAATTCGGCCGCCGAATCCTTCGCGCACTGGTCGAACTTGTCGAGGTTCATGCCCATGCGCACCGGGATCGAGCCCTTGTTCAGGTTGAACACTTCCTGGAAGTGCACGTCCATGATGGCGGAAGCGAGGTCCCTCTGCGCCTGCTGCTTGCTGGCGTCCTTCTGCTGGAACATGATGAAGCTGTCGATGTTGAAGGTGAATGCGCCCTTGGTGCCGGGAGCCGGCGCGCAGATGTAATCCCGCCCCGCGACCTTGCCCGCCGCCGTGAACTCGCCTTTGGCCCAGTCACCCATGATCTGCATCCCGGCCTTGCCGTTGATCACCATCGCGGTGGCGAGATTCCAGTCGCGGTTGGCGGCGTCCTTGTCGATGTATTTCTGCACCGCGCGCAGGGTCGTGAACGCTTTCTCCATCGTCGGGCTGTTGAGCGCCTTCGGATCGAGGTCCACGAAGGCCTTGCGGTACCACTCGGCGCCACCTATGCCCAGCGCGACGGATTCGAAGAGGGTCGCGTCCTGCCAGGGCTGACCGCCGTGGGCCAAGGCGATGAACCCAGCCTTCTGGATCTTGTCGGCTGCAACCAGGAACTCATCCCAGTTGGTGGGAACCTTGGCGCCCGCTTTCTTGAATACCTCGGGATTGGCCCACAGCCAGTTCACGCGGTGAACGTTCACCGGAACGGCGACGTAATGCCCTTTGTACTTCATGACATTGCTGACCACCACCGGCAGCAGGCTGTCCCATTTGCCGGCCTGGGCGGTGCTGTCCAGGTTGGCGAGCACGCCCTCGGCGGCCCAGTCCTGGATCTGGGGCCCTTTCACTTGCGCTGCCGTGGGCGGCTGACCGGAGACCACGCGCGACTTGAGCACCGTCATCGCCGTCTCGCCGCCGCCGCCGGCCACCGCGAAGTCCTTCCAGGTATCGCCCTTGGCTTCGAGCTCCTTCTTGAGCTCGGCCACGGATTTCGCTTCGCCACCCGAGGTCCACCAGTGCAGGACTTCCACTTCGCCGCCGGCATACAGGGGAGCGGATGAAGCCAGGCCGACCGCGCCCAGCGCGGTTGCGATGAGCAATCGTTTCATACGTCTTTCTCCAGAGGTAATTGTTTATGAATATCGTCTCGCGCCGTAGCGGCACGGGCTCGAGGGGCACTATACGAGAGCAGTCATGATTTCGCAATGCAGCGCCCGGGACCTCCGGCTGGAGTAAAATTGCGCCTTGCGCCCTCGCCTTCCTCAACTTTTTCCGGAGCAGTTCCCATGAGCATTCGCGTTGCCATCAACGGCTATGGCCGCATCGGCCGCAACATCCTGCGCGCACTGTACGAATCCGGGCGCAACCGGGACATCCAGATCGTGGCGCTGAACGACCTCGGCAGCCCGCAGACGAACGCACATCTCACGCGCTACGACACGGTGCACGGCAAGTTCAAGGGTACGGTCGCGGTCGAGGGCGACGCCATGGTCGTCAACGGCGATCGCGTCAAAGTGCTGGCGCAGCGCGACCCGGCGCAGCTCCCATGGAAGGATCTCGGCGTGGACGTGGTGCTGGAATGCACCGGGCTGTTCACGAGCAAGGAGAGGGCTTCCGCGCACCTGAAGGCCGGTGCCAAGAAGGTCATCATCTCGGCGCCGGGCGGCAAGGACGTCGACGCCACGGTGGTGTACGGCGTGAACCATAACGTGCTCAAGAGCAGCCACACCGTCATCTCCAATGCCTCTTGCACGACCAACTGCCTGGCGCCGCTGGTCAAGCCGCTGCACGACAAGATCGGGGTGGTGTGCGGCTTGATGACCACCATTCACGCCTACACCAACGATCAGGTGCTGATCGACGTATATCACGAGGATCTGCGCCGGGCGCGTTCGGCGACTCAATCCCAGATCCCGACCAAGACCGGGGCGGCGGCGGCAGTGGGCCTCGTGCTGCCCGAGCTGGCAGGCAAGCTGGACGGCTATGCCATCCGCGTGCCGACCATCAACGTGTCACTGGTTGATCTCAGCTTCGTCGCCAAGCGCGCGACCACAGTCGACGAGGTGAACAGCGTGCTCAAGGCCGCATCGCAGGGAGACCTGAAAGGCATCCTCGCCTACAACAGCGACCCGCTGGTGTCGATGGACTTCAACCACGATCCGCATTCGAGCATCTTCGACGCCACCCTGACCAAAGTCTCGGAAGGCACGCTGGTCAAGGTATCGTCGTGGTACGACAACGAGTGGGGATTCAGCAACAGGATGCTCGACACGACCGTTGCACTCGTCAACGCCAAGTGAGAGGAGGATCCAGGCTCCGCACCAGTCACGACGCAAGATCCTCCCATGTCGATCCTCAAGATGACCGACCTCGACCTCGCGGGTAAGCGCGTGCTGATCCGCGAGGACTTCAACGTTCCGCTGCAGCAAGGCGCGATCAGCGACGACACGCGCATCCGTGCCTCGCTGCCGGGCATCCGGCACGCCTTGTCCAAAGGCGCACGCGTCCTGCTCGTTTCGCACCTGGGCCGCCCGACCGAAGGGCAGTTCGACCCGAAGGATTCCCTCGCGCCCGTTGCGCGCCGGCTGTCGGAGCTGCTCGGCGCCGACGTGGCACTCAAGCGCGACTGGCTCGGCGGCGTGACCACCGAGCCCGGAACCGCGGTGCTGCTGGAGAACTGCCGCATCAACCTGGGCGAGAAAAAGAACGACGATGTGCTGGCGCGCAAAATGGCGGCGCTGTGCGATGTGTACGTGAACGACGCGTTCGCCACCGCGCATCGTGCAGAGGCCAGCACCCACGGCATCGCTAAGTACGCGCCGGTTGCGTGCGCCGGCCCGCTGCTGTGGGCCGAGCTCGATGCACTCGGCAAGGCGCTGCAGCAGCCCAGGCGTCCGCTCGTCGCCATCGTGGGGGGGGCGAAGGTGTCGACCAAGCTCACGATCCTCGCGGAGCTCGCGCGCAAGGTCGATCAGCTGATCGTGGGCGGCGGGATCGCCAACACATTCATGCTCGCCGCCGGCATGAACATTGGCAAGTCTCTCGCGGAGCCCGACCTGGTCTCAGAAGCGAACAAAGTCATGGCGGAGATCGGGGCGAAGGGTGGAGCTGTTCCGCTGCCGGTCGATGTTGTGGTTGCGAAGGAGCTATCGGCCAGCGCGGTGGCCACCACGAAAGACGTGAGCCAGATCGCGGCCGACGACTTGATCCTCGATATCGGCCCCAAGACCGCTGCGGCGCTGAGCGGCATGCTCAAGCAAGCGGGCACGATCGTCTGGAACGGGCCTGTGGGCGTGTTCGAGCACGATCAGTTCGCTGCTGGCACGCGCGCAGTTGCGCAAGCTGTGGCTTCTTCCGGCGCGTTTTCGTTAGCAGGCGGAGGGGAGACGATCGCCGCTCTCGCCAAGTTCGGCGTCACGGAGAAGATCGGGTACGTGTCCACGGCAGGCGGTGCGTTTCTCGAGTTCCTGGAGGGAAAGAAGCTGCCGGCGGTGGAGATCCTGGAGCAGCGTGGGTCAGGCAAGACCAGCTGAACCATGCAGCGAAGCACAAAAATCGTAGCCACCCTGGGCCCGGCCAGCAGCGAGCGCGAGGT
>DASPUW010000442.1:0-3101 GCA_035622675.1 Burkholderiales bacterium
TACATCACTCGCAACCATGGCTACATGGTGTACGACACGCTGTTCGCCACCGATGCGAAGTTCCAGATCCAGCCCCAGATGGTCGACAAGTGGGTGATCTCTCCCGACAAGCTCACCTACACCTTCACGCTGCGCGACGGACTCAAGTTCCACGACGGCCAGCCGGTGCGTTCTGCGGATTGCATCGCGTCGCTCGAGCGCTGGTCCAAGCGCGATGCCCTCGGCCAGAAGCTGGCTGAGGCTACCGAGTCGTGGAGCGCGGTGAATGACAAGACCTTCCGCCTCAAGCTGAAGAAACCTTTCCCGCTCACGCTGGACGCGCTCGGACGGCTCTCGTCCAACGTGCCGTTCATCATGCCGGAGCGCATCGCCAAAACCGATCCATTCCAGAACATCACCGACGCCACCGGTTCGGGCCCGTTCAAGTTTGTGAAAGAAGAGTGGGTGCCCGGCAACAAGGTGGTCTACGTCAAGAACATCGACTACGTGCCGCGCAAGGAAGCCCCCTCCTGGGCCGCTGGCGGCAAAGTCGTGAAGGTGGACCGCGTCGAGTGGATCTACATTCCGGATTCGGCCACGGCCGCTGCCGCAATTAATGCCGGCGAAGCCGACTGGTGGGAGCAGCTGCCGCCGGACTTGATCCCGGTCCTGCGCGGGAACAAGGACATCCGCGTCGAGAACATCGACCCGCTCGGCTCGATCGGCGTCATCCGTTTCAACTTTCTCCATCCGCCGTTCAACAATGCCAAGATGCGCGAGGCGCTGCTGCAGGTCGTGAACCAGAAGGATTACGTGGTGGCGATCGCGGGCGATGAGAAAAACGGGCGGACCTGCTACTCCTTCTACACCTGCGGCACGCCGCTGTCGTCCGAGATCGGCGCCGAGGGGCTCAAGGGCAAACGCGACTTCGAGCGCGCCAAGAAGCTGATCCAGGAGTCCGGCTACAAAGGCGAGAAGGCCGTCATCATCTCGGCCACCGATCAGCCCATCGTACACGCGCAGTCGCTGCTGACCGCGGAGCTGCTGCGCAAGCTGGGCGTCAACGTCGAGCTGCAGGCCGGGGACTGGGGCACGCTCATCACCCGCCGCACGTCGAAAGAGCCGGTCGAAAAGGGCGGCTGGTCGATCTTCCACACCTGGCTGGTCGGTCCGGACATGATCTCGCCAGCCAATGCCCCGATCCGCGCTTCCGGAGACAAAGCGTGGTTTGGGTGGCCGAGCGACGCCAAGCTCGAGGAGCTGCGCGAAGCATGGTTCAACACTTCCGAGCCGGCAGCGGGCAAGAAAGCAGCCGACGCGGTTCAGGTTCAGGCGTTCAAGTTCTTGCCTTTCATCCCGACTGCGCAGTTCATCATCCCAACCGCATATCGCTCCAACTTGTCCGGAGTCATCGTCGCGCCGGTGACTTTTCTGTGGAACGTGGAGAAGAAGTGAGCGGAAGGTGCAACCACCCCGTCGCCTTCGGCGCCACCCCTCCTTGAAAAGGAGGGGAGAAAAACAAGCATCTCTCCCCTCCTGCGCGAGGAGGGGTGCCCGCACAGCGGGCGGGGTGGTCGTCTCCACTTTGCTGCGCGCGGCCGCCTTCGCTATCGTCCTCGCCGCAGGCCCCGTGGCGGCGGAGCAAAAAGTCCTGAAGTTCATCCCGCAAGCGGATCTGCGCATACTCGATCCGATTGCCACTACGGCGTATGTGACGCAAGACCATGGCTACATGATCTATGACACGCTGTTCGCGACCGACGCCAAGTTCCAAATCCAGCCGCAGATGGTGGACAAGTGGGTCCTGTCCCCAGACAAGCTAACCTACACTTTCACGCTGCGCGACGGTCTCAAGTTCCACGATGGGCAACCAGTACGCTCGGCCGACTGCATTGCGTCGCTGCAGCGCTGGGCCAAGCGGGATTCGCTGGGTCAGAAGCTCGCCGAGGCGACCGACTCATGGAGCGCAGTCAACGACAAGACCTTCCGCCTCAAGCTCAAGAAACCATTTCCGCTGACGCTCGATGCGCTCGGCAAGCTTGCGTCGAACGTGCCTTTCATCATGCCGGAGCGCGTGGCCAGGACCGACGCGTTTCAGAACATCACGGAAGCGACCGGTTCGGGCCCTTTCAAGTTCGTGAAGGAAGAATGGGTGCCCGGCAACAAGGTGGTCTACGTCAAGAACACTGACTACGTGCCGCGCAAGGAGGCGCCGTCGTGGGCCGCCGGCGGCAAGGTGGTCAAGTTCGATCGCGTCGAATGGATCTATATCCCGGATCCTGCTACAGCGGCTGCCGCGCTGAACGCAGGCGAGGTCGACTGGTGGGAGCAGCTCCCGCCCGATCTCATCCCCGTACTGAGCCACAACAAGGACGTCCGCATCGAGAGCCGCGATCCGCTCGGCTCGATCGGCATGCTGCGTTTCAATTTCCTGCAACCGCCGTTCAACAATCAAAAGATGCGCGAGGCGGTGCTCCGCGCCGTCAATCAACGCGACTACGTGCTCGCCATCGCAGGCGATGAGAAGCACGGGCGGCCCTGCTATTCCTTCTTCACCTGCGGGACGCCGCTGTCGTCTGAGATCGGCGCCGAGCCGCTGAAAGGTAAGCGCGACTTCGAGCGTGCGAAGAAGCTTATTCAGGAAGCGGGCTACAAGGGTGAGAAGATCGTGATCCTGTCGGCTACCGACGTGCCTTTCGTGCACTCACAGGCGCTGATCACAACCGATCTGTTGCGCAAGCTCGGCCTGAACGTAGAGCTGCAGGCGGGGGACTGGGGCACGCTCACTACGCGCCGCACATCGAAAGAGCCGGTCGACAAGGGCGGCTGGTCCATCTTTCACTCGTATGCGGCCGGCGCGCAGCTCATCTCGCCGGCCGGCGGGCCGCTCCGCGCCTCCGGTGAAAATGCATGGTTCGGCTGGCCGAGCGACAGGAACCTCGAAGAGCTGCGCGACGCATGGTTCAACGCGACCAACGCGGCCTCTGCAAAAGCAGCCGCCGACGCAGTGCAGATTCAGGCTTTCAAGTTCCTGCCCTTCATTCCGACGGCGCAGTTTGTAATCCCCACGGCCTACCGCGCGAACCTATCCGGAGTGATCGTCGCACCGATGATTTTTCTGT
>DASPUW010000443.1:0-2364 GCA_035622675.1 Burkholderiales bacterium
GACCACCGCGACGCATCTCTGGGCCGATCGATTCGACAGCGCCATTGAAAACATTTTCGATCTGCAAGACCGCCTCACGGCCACTGTGGTAGGCGCGGTTGCGCCCCAGTTGCAGCAAGCGGAAATAGAGCGAGCCAAGCGAAAACCCACGGAAAGCCTCGATGCATACGAGCTTTTTTTTCGCGGGATGGCTAACTTTTATCAATGGACTTTGGAGGGCACGAACGAGGCATTGCGCCTGTTCCACAGGGCCGTCGAACTCGACCCTGATTTCGCCTCGGCCTATGGCATGGCTGCATATTGCTACTTGTGGCGCAAGGTAAACGGCTGGACCGTCAATTATGAGCAAGAGACGGGAGAAGCTGGACGGCTTGCGCGCCGGGCGGTGGATTTGGGCCAAGATGATGCTGTCGCGCTAACCTTCGGCGGTTATACACTCGCTTATTCGGTCGGCGACTTCGAAGGTGCGGCCGCCTTCATAGATCGCGCGCTCACGCTGAATCCAAATCTGGTAGCGGCGTGGCACTACAGCGGCTTGACAAAGATATGGCTCGGCGAACCAGACATCGCCATTGAGCACCTTGCTATTGCAATGCGGCTGAGCCCATTAGATCCTTTCATACATTATCGGCAGAGTTTGACTGCGCTCGCGCACTTATGCGCGGGGCGCTACGACGAGGCGTGCATGTGGAGTGAAAAAGCATTGCAGGGCGGCCCTAACTACGCGCCTGGGTACCGCATCGCCGCAGCAAGCAATGCGCTCGTCGGCCGGATCGAGAAAGCGCAGAAGATTGCCGCGCGCCTTCGTCAATTCGATCCTGGATTCCGCGTTTCCAGTGCGAAGGACTTTTTACCTTTCCGTCGTCCGGAAGATCTCGCCAGATACGAAGACGGCCTGCGCAAAGCCGGGCTGCCGGAGTGACCCCAGTGCGACGGTGCGTGCTCGGCCATCAGATCGTCCGGGTACCAGCAGCGCGTCTGGGCTGACGGCGCCAAGATGGGCATCGCCGGATGCTGCAATGAGTCGGCTTGATGTCGCGGACGGCCTGCCCACCGTCGGTGGGCAGGTGACGCTCGTATGTCCGCTTTCTGGCCCGATGGCTGCCAGTCACGCAGGTCCGCTTCTGATCTTGCCCACAGACGGTGGACACGGTTATGAGGCAGATCGTGCCGCCTCGAAGGCCAGCGGGGCCTCGTAGTTGATCGTCGAGTGCCGCCGCTGGCGGTTGTAGAACACCTCCATGTAGTCGAACAGGCTTGCGCGCGCTTGGTCCCGAGTTCGGTAGTCACAGTGCATCACCAGTTCGGTCTTCAGCGTGTGGAAGAAGCTTTCCATCGGAGCGTTATCCCAACAGTCGCCCTTCCTCGACATGCTCTGCCGAATCCCGTGCTCGCCGAGGATCTGCCGGTAGTTCGCCGCGCCGTAGGTGCAGCCCTGATCCGAGTGCAGGATCGCCGGGCCGTGGCCTCGTTGCCGCAGTGCCATAGACAACGCGTCGATGACCAGCGGGGTATCCAGCGTCCGGCTCATCGCCCAGCCGACCACCGCCCGGGAGTACAGATCCAGGACTGCAGCCAAATACAGCCAACCTTCCCGCGTCGGGATGTAGGTCACGTCGCTGAGCCAGCACTGATTCGGCTGCTGCACCGCGAACCGCCGCTGCACCAGGTCGGCCGACGCCTGCGTATTGCGTGAGTCGGTCGTGACGCGGAAGCGCCGGACACTACGCGGCACGATCTTCCCCTGGCGCATCAGCTTGGCCACCGTATTGCGGCAGCACGGCACACCCTGCGCCTGCAGCTCGGCATGCACCCGCAGCGCCCCGTAGGTCTGGCGGCTGGCGGCGTGGATGTGCCGGATGCGCTCAGTCAGCGCAACTTGACGCTGCTGGCGCGCACTCGGCGGCCGACATCGCGCCGCGTAGTAGCCGCTGCGCGACACCTGCAGCACCTCGCACAGCACCTTAACGTCATAGCGGTGCCGCTGCTCCTCGATGAATCGGTGCTTCACAGCGATTCCTTCGCGAAGTAAATCGCCGCTTTTTTTAGGATCTCATTCTCGATCCGCAGCCGCGCAATCTCCCGCCGCAGCTGCTCCACATCGTCGGTGGCTACTGGCGGCGAGGTCGCGTTGGGCCGGGCGTTCTCCCGTTCAAACTCCTGGCGCCACTTGCGCAGCTGGTTCACCCGAATTCCCAGCTGCCGGGCTATCTGCGCCTTCGGCCGCCCATCTACCGCCGCTAGCCGGACCGCCTCCAGCTTGAATTCACGCGTGTAGTGCCTGCGAACTCTGCGTTCCATGCCACACCTCCATGCGGAGCAGTATGCTCCTCTCGAGGTGTCCACCAATCGTGGGTAAGATCA
>DASPUW010000444.1:0-2192 GCA_035622675.1 Burkholderiales bacterium
GGCCTCTTCCTGTCGTGGAGGCTCGAGCACGTAATCGATGACGACGTCCCGATCGCCGGGGTGACCGATGCCGATGCGCAGGCGCCAGAAATCCGGACCGAGCCCAGCGGCGATGTCCTTCAGACCGTTGTGCCCGGCCACACCGCCGCCCTTCTTGAGCCGCGCTGTACCCGGTGGCAGGTCGAGCTCATCGTGCACCACCAGCATGTCCTCGGGCGCAATCTTGTAGAACGCGCTCAACGCCCGCACAGCGCGACCGCTGTCGTTCATGTACGTGCTGGGCAGCAACAGCCAGCAGTCGTGGCCGTTCGTGACGCGTCCCACTCGGCCATGGAACTTGGATTCGGTGCGCAGCCGCACGCGCTGCGCCTCGGCGAGGTTCTCGACCCACCAGAAGCCCGCGTTATGGCGCGTCGCTTCGTATTCGCGCCCGGGGTTGCCGAGGCCGACGATAAGTCTCATAAGTTGCTCGGGAAGCGCACAGATGAAAAGGCCTGCCTGGCGCTCTCGCGCGAGACCGGGCAGGCCCGTTCCGGGAGGATCGAAGGTATTCGCCGATAAAGCTACTTCTTGTCGCGGTCCCGACCTCCTCGCTCTTTGCCTCCCTCGCGTTCGTCGGGCTTCTTCTCGCCTTCCTTGGCTTCGCCAGCAGGCGCAGCCGCCCCCGGCGCAGCGGCAGCAGCGCCCTCCGCGGTGACTTCGGTAGCGGCAGCTGCCGCGGCTTCGACCTCCGGCTCGACCTCGGCCTTCGGCACAGCGACGCTCGCCACCACTGCGTTGTCGCCAGCCCGCAGCTGCGGCGATACCACGCCTTGCGGCAGCTTCAGATCCGACAGATGGATGGGGTGACCCAGTTCCAGATTGCCGAGGTCCACCTCGATAAAGCTGGGCAGATCGTCCGGCAGGCAGATCACTTCCAATTCGGTCAGGACGTGGTTCACCGTGCCGCCGCTCGCTTTCACGCCGGGTGCCATCTCGGCGTTGATGAAGTGCAGCGGCACCTTCATGTGTATCTTCTTGTCCTTGGCGACGCGCTGAAAGTCCACGTGCACGACGGCGGCGCGCCACGGGTGCATCTGGATATCTCGCAGCAGCACCTGCTGCTTCTCGCCCTCGAGGCTGAGCGTGAGGATCGAGGCGTGAAAGGCCTCGTGCTTCAGATGCAGCGTGAGCTCCTTGTGGTCCACCTCGATGTTCTGCGCCGGCCGTCCTCCTCCGTACAGGACACCCGGCACGCGCTCGTGTCGACGCAGGCGGCGGCTCGCACCCTTGCCTTGCGTGGCGCGCGGTGTTGCATTCACTTCGATAGCCATCTCTTCCTCCGAAAAAACGCCATCCGCGACCAGATGGCGGAATTGACAAAACTCTACTGCATTAACCGCGAAGCTGCAGAGAACGCAGAGAATGACGGTTGCAGCCCTTACTCCATGAACAGCGAGCTCACGGACTCCTCATTGCTGATGCGCAGCATGGTCTCGGCCAGCAGCTCCGCAACCGTCAACTGGCGGATTTTCTTGCTCGCGCGCGCGTCCTCGCGCAGCGGTATGGTGTCGGTGACCACCAGCTCGTCGATCACCGATTTCTCGATGCGCTGCACGGCCGAGCCCGACAGGACCGGATGGGTGCAGTAGGCGAGCACGCGCTCGGCGCCCTTCTCCTTGAGCGCGATGGCGGCCTCGCACAGCGTGTTCGCTGTGTCCACCATGTCGTCCATGATGACGCAGGTGCGCCCCTTCACTTCGCCGATGATGTTCATCACGTTGGCCACGTTGGGGCGCGGGCGGCGCTTGTCGATGATCGCCAGCTCCGAGTCCAGGCGCTTGGCCAGCGCACGGGCACGCACGACGCCGCCCACGTCGGGCGAAACCACGACCAGGTTCTGGTAGCCGTGCTTCCAGACGTCGCCTAGCAGGATCGGGGTGGCGTAGATGTTGTCCACCGCGATGTCGAAAAAACCCTGAATCTGGTCCGAGTGCAGATCCATCGTGAGAAGCCGGTCGACACCCACCACCGCGAGCATGTTGGCAACCACCTTGGCGCTGATCGCCACACGCGCCGACGACGGCCGGCGATCCTGCCGCGCGTAGCCGAAGTAGGGGATGGCCGCCGTCACGCGCTCGGCCGACGAACGCTTCAGCGCGTCGACCATCAACAGGACTTCCATCAGGTTGTCGTTGGTGGGCGTGGAGGTC
>DASPUW010000445.1:0-5963 GCA_035622675.1 Burkholderiales bacterium
AGGTTGACGCCGATGTCATAGTTGTGGGTGCCGATGTAGGTCTTGCGCAGCCCCTTGTCAGCAGGAAGCAGATCGGAATCCCACGTCGTCACCGGGATGTTCGCCGCCTTCGCGCGCTCCAGCACCTTGGCCATGGCCGGCGCATTGGAGGGAGAGACCGCGATGCCGTTCACTTTCTTGGTGATGAGGTCCTGCACCACCTGCACCTGCTCGTCCCCGCCGCCGTGCTCGCCCGGGCCGATGTAGTAGCACTCGATCTTGCCATTGCTTTCCTTCTCGGCCTTCTTGCAGCCATCGCGCGCCTGATCGAAGAACGGGTTATTCATGTTCTTGGGCACCAGGGCGAAGACCATCTTGGTCTGGGCACTGGCCAGGACTGGCGCGCCGATCACAGCCAGGGCAGCTGCTGCCAGTAGCATCTTCTTCATTGACCATCCTCCTGTGTGATTATCGAAACGGGGCCTCACCCCGACCGCACTCCGCGGAACTTGCTCAACAACACCGCGAAAACGATGAACAGGCCGACGAACGTGCCTTCCCAGTTGGCATCGACCCCGGCCAGTAACAGGCTGTTGCGGATCACCTCGATCAAGGCAGCTCCGATGAAAGCTCCGTACGCACCTCCCGCACCGCCCATCAGGTCGGTGCCGCCGATCACCGAGGAGGCGATCGCGCGCAGCTCGTAGCCCGTGCCCATTGCGTTGATCGCCGCGCCCTGCCAACCTACCAGCAGCACGGCACAGATGCCGGACATCAGGCCGGACAGCAGGTACACCGAAAGCTTGATGCGGTTCACCGGGACCCCGGTCAGGCGGGCCGCCTGCTCGTTGCCGCCGATCGCGTAGACCCAGCGTCCCCAGGTGGTGTACCGGAAGGCAATCATAAAGAGGATCGTGAGCGCCAGCAATACGATGAAGGTATTCGCGATCCCCAGGATGCTGCCGCCGCCGATCTGCTCGAACAGCTTCTCGTCCGGTCCGAACTGATAGATCATGCGGTTCTGCGAGACCACCTGCGCCAGGCTGCGCGCGACGGCGAACATGCCGAGCGTCACGATGAAAGACGACAGGTTCAGGTAGGCGACAAGCACGCCATTCACGAAGCCGCAGGCTAGCCCCGTCAGCAGCCCCGCCCCGATCCCCGCCCACCAGGAATAACCCGCGCTCAGCACCATCGCCGACACCATGCCCGACAAGCCGACGATGGAGCCGACCGACAGATCGATACCGCGGGTGATGATGACGGCCGTCATCCCCAGCGCGAGGATGCCGATGAACGAGAAGTTGCGGGTCACGTTGAAAAAATTATCGTCCGTGAAGAACACGTCCGACACTTTCGCCATGACGGTGCACATGATCAGCAGCGCGATTGTCACCCAGAAGGGCTGGCTCATGACGACAGCGCGCAACGGCCCGTGCTCCCGCTGGCTGGTGACCTGCTCGATCGCAACGCTCATGGCTCTCCTTCTTCTTGTTTCACCCGCTGTGCTTACGCCGTCTCCAGCGCGCCGGTAATGAGCGCGGTGACCTCCTCTGGCGAGGTCTGTCCGATCGGTTTGTCAGCCACGATCTTGCCGCGGCGCATGACGGATAGATGGTCGGACACCGCGAATACGTCGGGCATGCGGTGGCTGATCAGGATGACCGCGACGCCGTGGTCGCGCAGCCGGCGGATCAGATCCAGCACCTCCGCGACCTGGCGCACGCTGATCGCCGCGGTGGGCTCGTCCATCAGCACGATGTCTGGATCGGACAGCCGCGTGCGGGCGATGGCCACCGCCTGACGCTGGCCGCCCGACATCTGCTTCACCAGGTCGCGCGGGCGCGTCTCCGATTTGAGCTCCGCGAAGTGGCGGGCCGCCACCCGGTACATCTCAGCGTAGTAGACGAACTGGAACGGCCCGATCCTGCGCTTCGCCTCGCGCCCGAGGAAGACGTTTTCCGCTGCGCTCAGGTTGTCGCACAGCGCGAGATCCTGATAGACCACTTCGACGCCTTTGCGACGCGCATCGACAGGACTGTGGAACTCGACCTTTTCTCCCTTGAGCCAGATCTCACCGCTCGAGGGCGGGAAGTTGCCGGCTAGGATCTTGATCAGGGTCGACTTGCCGGCGCCGTTGTCGCCCATCAGGCCCAGCACTTCGCCGGCGTCGATCTTCAGGTCGACGCCGTTCAGAGCTTGAATCGCGCCGAAGTTCTTGGTTATCCCGCGCAGCTCGAACAGACGCATCGCGCTCCTCCTCCGAAAGTCAGGGCCGGACGATGCCTTTTTTGAGAATCAGGTTTCCGTAGAGGCGCCGCTCTCCGGTCGGCACGACCGCAAAGCAACTCCTCACGCGCTGGTAGAACGCGAAGCGCTCGATTCCTTCCAGCTTCGCCGCTTTTGGCTCACAGCGCTCCAGCAACGCGCGGAACTCGGCGAAGATCGGCATCTCGCCTGCAGGGTCGTTCACAACCTGCATGTGAAACGCCGCGCAAGGCACGAACTCATCGAGCGGCATGAGCGAGAGCACGGCCTCCGCGACGCGCGTCGTGCTCGCCGCCGCATCCATGCGGATCACCGGCCTGCCGCTCGACGCAGCCGGATAATTCGCGTCCACGATGGCGATCTCGTCCCCGTGACCCATCGTCCTCAGCGCGGACAGAAGCTCGGGAGACAGCATCGGATCGACATTCTTCAGCATCTGCAGATCCTCGCGGGCGGCAGCCAGAGCGCCGCGCCATTGTGCGCCGCACGGATCGCGCCTCAGGGAGCCGGCCATCGCTATGCTAGCATGCGAGCCGCGCGCGCTAGGGAAGCTTTCTCCCTGGCTAGGGAGGCGGGATGGAGTTGAATCGAAAGCCGCTCGGCCGCACCGGCCTGAAACTTTCAATCCTGGGGTTCGGCGGCACTGCGCTCGGCAACATGTACAGCGCGATGTCCGAGCGCGACGCCATCGGAACCCTGGACGCCGCATATGCGTCCGGGCTGCGCTACTACGATACCGCTCCACTGTACGGGCATGGCCTGTCCGAGCTGCGTCTCGGCAGTGGCCTGCGCCGGTTTTCGGACGCGGGTGTCGTCGTCTCCACCAAGGTCGGATGGCGTCTCAAGCCCACTTTCGGCGCGCCCTCGGGCGCCGGGCTGTTTCAGAACATCACCGCCTTCTCGCGCTTCGGCGACTACAGTTACGACGGCGCCATGCGCTCGTTCGAGGACAGCCTGAACCGCCTCGGCGCCGAGCGGGTCGACATTGCGCTGATTCACGATGCGGATCGCCGCAACCAGGGAGAACGGCAGCCCGAAGTATTTCGCGCCGCGATGGTGGGAGCTTACAAAGCGCTGCTGTCTTTGCGTGAGCAAGGCATGGTCAAGGCCGTCGGCTGCGGGCTCAACGAGTGGCAGGCCTGCCAGCAGTTCGCGGAAGCCGGAGATTTCGATTGCTTCCTGCTGGCCGGCCGCTACACGCTGCTCGAGCAGGAGTCGATCAATTCGTTCCTGCCGTTGTGCGAGCGCCGCGGCATCGGCATCGTGCTGGGCGGCCCCTACAATTCCGGCATCCTGGCGAGCGGCGCGGTCAAGGGCGCCTGGTTCGACTACGCGCCGGCCACGGAAGCGGTGCTCGCGAGGGTAGCCGCCATCGAGGCGATCTGCGCCCGCCACAACGTTCCACTCAAAGCGGCGGCGCTGCAGTTTCCCTTGCACCATCCGTGCGTGGCAAGCGTGATCCCCGGCACTCGCAGCCCCGCGGAGCTCGCAGAAAACCTGCGCATGCTGTCCGCGCCGATCCCCGCGCAACTCTGGCTCGATCTCAAGTCCCAGGCGCTCCTTCGAGCAGAGGCGCCGGCCTCCTGAAATCCCCACGCTGCCCGGGCGCCATGACCGACCTCGTCGAGCGCGATGCGGAGCTGGCGGCGATCCAAAGCTGCATGCGCCGCGGCGGAGTCGTATCGATCGAAGGTGGCGCCGGCATGGGCAAGACTTCCCTGCTCGACGCCGCGTGCGCGCTGGCACGTCGCGAAGAGCGCATTGTGCTCCGGGCGCGCGCGTCCGATCTCGAATGCGGCTTCGCCTTCGGCGTCGCGCGCCAACTGTTCGAACGGCGCTACGCCGAGGCAAACGCGCAGCAGAGACAGGCGCTGCTCGCAGGTCCCGCACGATCGGTGGCGGCGCTGTTTCAACGCGACGACTCGTCCGCTGCAAACCCGGATACCGGTTTCGCCATCCTGCACGGACTCTATTGGCTGAGCATCAACCTCTCCGATCAGGCTCCACTGCTGCTCGCAGTCGACGACGCGCACTGGGCGGACGAGGCATCGCTGCGCTGGCTCGCCTACCTGGCGCCGCGTCTCGAAGGCCCAAGCGCCTCGCTCGTTGTTGCGCTTCGCCCGGATGAGCCCGCGTCGAGATCGCCGCCGCTACTGGCCGTCCGTGCCGCGGCATCGGTCACGCTTCGTCCAAAGCTGCTGAGTCTGCACGCGGCTGCCGACATCGTTCGCCGCACGCTGGGCAGCGCAGCGCACGATGAGCTTTCCGCACTGGCGCATCGAGCTACCGGCGGGAACCCGTTCTATCTGCGGGAGCTGTTGCGCGGTCTCGAACGAAGCGGGGTCACGAGCGGAATGCACGCGCTCGAAGACGTCGTCCGCCTGGGCGGCGTCGACGGCGTGGCCCAGCAGCTGGGCGCGCGCCTGCGCAATCTCAACCCGGCCGCCCTGCGCCTCGCGCAAACACTGGCGATCCTGGGCGACGGCTGCGACCTTCGCCACGCCGCAGCGGTTGCGGACATCGCGATGGATCACGCAACCGCCCTGGCGACGGAGCTGAACAGGCTCGAAGTCCTGGGCGACGATCGGCCTCCGCGCTTCATCCATCCGATCGTCCGGCACGCGGTCGTGCAGACGCTGTCGGGTGCCGAACAGGACGCCGCACACCGCGTGGCCGCTCGCATTCTTCATGCGGAGCGCGCACCGGCGGGACAGATTGCAGCCCACCTGACCTCGCTTCGTGGCGCCGGCGACTCCTGGGTGGTGGAGCGGTTGCGCGACGCCGCACGCGCCGCGGTCGACAACGGCGCACCGGCCGCCGCCGCGGACCTGCTCGAGCGCGCGCTCGCGGAACCGCCGGCGCCGGCTGTCCGCGTCGATGTGCTGCGCGAGGCGGCACGGGCACAGCTGCTCTCGGGGCAGGAAGGTGCATGCCGAAGCCTCGAGGAGGCATTGGCCATTACGGAGGATCGCGCCCGCCGTACGCAACTCGCCTCGGAGCTCGCGCAGGCCCATGCGGCGCTGTTCCAGTGGACCGAGGCGGTCGATGTGCTGGAGAGCGCGCTCGCCCACACGCAGGGAGCGGGGACGGTTCAGCTGGAGAGCCAGCTCGTCGCGGTCGGTCTGCAGGATGCGCGCACCGCACCCCGCGCGCTGCGGGCGCTGGAGCGCTTGTCGCGCCGCCAGCTATCGGGCCCAGCCGCAACCGCGCGAGCCCTCGCACAAGGTATGGTCGCCATTCTCACCGGTCAGTCTGCGGACGAAGCGGCGCAGCTCCTTGAGACAGCGCTGCCCGGCGCGAGCGACGACGGGGAAAGCTGGGACCTGCGCGCCGCGCTGCTGTGGAGCCTGCTCACGGCGGAGCGATTCGCGACGGTCGAAACCGCGCTTGCGTCGCTGCGCACGCAAGCTGACGCTTCCGGCAGCTCGCGGGGCCTGGTTGCCGTGTACAGCACGAGCGCGCTCCTCAAGCTGAAGCTGGGCGATCTGGCGCAGGCCGATGCCGCCGCGCGCATCGCGTTGCGCGTCGCGCAGGAGGGAGACTTCGCGCACGGGCTTCCCTTCGCTGCGACGGTGCTGGCGGAGACAGCCGTCGCGGGCGGCCAACTCGACGAGGCGCAGGCGCTGCTCGATCTCTTGCCGCATGACGCTCTGCCGGCTGGCGTGGGCACTGTTCTCATTCCCGCAGCGCGCGGACGCCTGCTGCTGGCGCGAGGG
>DASPUW010000446.1:0-2563 GCA_035622675.1 Burkholderiales bacterium
GCGAGGCTCTGCAGACTATCCCCAACGAGCAGCGCAGTAGCCACATCGAAGGCGATGTGACACGTGGGCCTCCCGCGCCGCAGGAGCGCGTCGTCCATGCAGGGCAGGTCATCATGGGCGAGCGAGTACGCGTGAATCAGCTCGACGGCGGCAGCCGCTATTGCAACAGTGTCGGGCTGCGCGCCCGCCACCTCGCCGGCGGCAAACGCCAGCAGGGGGCGTACGCGCTTCCCGCCGCCCAGCACCGCGTAGCGCATGGCTTCGTGCAGACGAGTCGGAGCGATCGAGGGTGGAGGCAGAAGCCGTTCGAGCGCCTCCTCCACGCGCAGCTGGTGCGCGCGCATCCACGCCACGAAGGCGGGCGCGTCACTCGACACGGCGAGACAATGTGCAGGCGCGCCCTGCCGAATGCGGGAGCGCCCGCCTCGTCGCGGCGCCGCCTCTGGAGGGCGCCATGACCTATTCGCCGTCGCCGTCCAACGCGCGGAACTCCTGCAGGACGCCGGATTCGAGCACCTTCACCTGCTGCTGGGCGTCCTTGAGTGCGGTCTGACAATACTGCAGCAATGTGGCGCCACGTTTGTAGGCAGTGAGCGACTGCTCGAGCGAGAGCTCACCCGTCTCCATGCGGGCCACGATGGCCTCCAATTCAGCCAGCGCCTGCTCGAAGCTGACCGGCACGGCACCGTCAGCCGCGCCACTGCCCGAGCTGTCTAAAGCCGGCGAGACGCCCGGGTCAACGTCGTGCGACTGCTGTTTGGGCATGGAGTGTGCGGATGGCAAATGAGCACAATTTCACCATAGCGCATGGAGCGCGAATGGGTCAATCGAGACTGTTGGTTGATGTAGAATCTGGCCGGGGCCGCCACCACCACCGGGAAAATCGAGCTCAGGGGCGTACGCCCCCACCTCGCCGCTCGAGCGGTTCCTGGGCTCTGCCTGTATTTGCCGCCCTGCGATTGAAAGCCCTATGACCAACCTCGCCAACTTGTCAGCGCTCGCCCGAACCCCGGTGCAGCTTCCGGTGAGCTGGTACTTCGATCCGGGCATCGCCGAGATCGAGCAGCGGACGCTGTTCGCGCAAGCACCGGGGTATGTGGGGCACGAGCTCATGGTGCCCAACGCCGGCGACTACCACGTGCTCGACTGGCTGGACAACGGCCGGGTTCTGGTACACGGAGATGCGGGAATTCGATTGCTCTCCAACGTATGCCGTCACCGTCAGTCGATCCTGCTCAAGGGCCGCGGCAACGCCCACAACATCGTCTGCCCCGTTCACCGCTGGACCTACGATCTGCAGGGCAAGCTGCTGGGCGCGCCGGATTTTCCCGACAACCCCTGCCTCGATCTTTCCGGGACCGGCCTGAAAACGTGGAACGGCCTGCTGTTCGCCGGGCCGCGCGATCCGCAGAAGGATCTCTCCTCCTTCGGTCTCGCCCCTGACTACGATTTCACCGGCTACGTCCTCGACCGCGTGGAAGTGACCGAGTACAGCTACAACTGGAAAGCTTTCATGGAGGTCTACCTCGAGCTGTACCACGTCGGCCCGTTCCATCCCGGCCTCGCAAAGTTCGTCGACCCGGCCGCGTACCGCTGGAGCTTTGGTGAGCGCTGGAGCAGCCAGGAGCTGGGCGTGTACCAGAATCTCACCAAGGCCGGCTCTCCGGCATACGGGCGCTATATTGAAGCGCTGCTGCGCTACCAGCGCGGCGAAATTCCGAAGTATGGGACAGTGTGGTCCTGCTACTACCCGAACATCATGCTCGAGTGGTACCCATCCTCGCTCGTCATCAGCACTGTCCACCCGCGCGGACCAGAGAAGTGCATCAACGTCGTTGAGTATTACTATCCGGAAGAGGTCGCGCTGTTCGAGCGCGAGCTGGTCCGATTGCACCAGGAGGCTTACGCAGAGAGCGCGGGGGAGGACGGCGAGATCTGCCAGCTGATGCACGACGGCCGGCGCGTACTGTATCGGGACGGGACCGAAGCACACGGCCCTTATCAGTCGCCCTCGGAGGACGGGATGGTTCACTTCCACGAGTTCGTGCGGCGTCACATCGCGCCGGAGCTCGAGACGGTGCGCTAGCGCGTCGGTGCAGCGCTTGCGATACTTCTGACACGGGTCGCAACATGATCTCCGTACAGCGCGAAGGCCGTCTCATCGTGGTCGGCGTGTTCGGCGAGCTGACCCTGGGGGATTACCAGCGCTTTGAGCGGGAGGTGATCGAGCAACTCAACGAGGCGGGACGCTTCGACCTGCTCATCGATCTGCGCGATATGCTGGGCTACACCGTGGACGTGGTGTGGGAGGACATCAAGTTCGCGCGCAGCCACAGCCACGACGTCGGCCGCATCGCGGTGCTGAGCGACGCTCAGTGGGTGGCGTGGAGCGCTTGGCTGTCGCAGTTGTTCATCGACGCGGAGATCCGCGTCTTCGACGACGAGGCGCTCGCCCGCGAGTGGCTTGACACGCCGGCAAGCTGATGCATGACTATGGCCATGGACTATCGCACGCTCATCTCCGTGCCGGACCTGCAATGCAGCCTGAACGATCCGGACATGG
>DASPUW010000447.1:0-8558 GCA_035622675.1 Burkholderiales bacterium
GAAGACGTTCGGGCAGGTCAGGCCGAATTGCTTCGACAGCGCGCTGATGCCCGCCAGGACCTCGCCGAGCTTTTTCTTCGGGATGGTGCCGTCCATGCAGTAGTAGTCGGGCAGGATGCGGCCGACGGCGGGGAACGCCGCCTTGCGGCCAGACCAGAACTTGAGCCGTTCCGCGTCGTCGCGCGACAGCCGGATCTCGGTGGCCCCGCTCGCACGCATCACCTGCGACACGCGCTCGATCTCGACGGCCACCTCCTCACTCGTGCCGTCGCACTCGCACAACAGGATCGCCTCGGCGTCGAGTGGATAGCCCGCATGCACGAACTGCTCCACGGCGCCGACGGCGAGCTTGTCCATCATCTCGAGACCGGAGGGGATGCAGCCCGCCGCGATGATCTGCGCGACGGCCTCGCCCGCTTTGACGACCGAATCGAACGCGGCCAGCACCACTTGGGCCTTGACCGGTTTTGGTAGAAGCTTGACGGTCACTTCGGTCACGACGCCGAGCAACCCTTCCGAGCCGGTCGCGAGCGCCAGCAGATCGTAACCGGGCGCATCCAACCCTCCCGACCCAACTTCCAGCACTTCTCCTTCGATGGTCACCACGCGCAGCTTGAGCACATTGTGACCAGTCAAGCCGTACTTGAGGCAATGTACGCCGCCAGAGTTCTCCGCCACGTTACCGCCGATTGAGCACGCGATCTGGCTGGACGGGTCGGGAGCATAGTAGAGGCCGTGCACAGCGGCGGCTTCGGAGATCGCAAGATTGCGAACGCCGGGCTGAACGCGCGCGGTGCGCGCAGCCGGATCGATCTCGAGGATGCTCTTGAGCTTCGACAGCGCCAGCGTCACGCCCTGCTCATGCGGCATGGCGCCGCCCGAGAGGCCTGTTCCCGCTCCGCGCGCCACAACCGGCACGCGTGCCGAGCCGCAGATCCGCAGCACCTGACGCACTTGATCTTCGTTTTCGGGCAGCGCGACAGCGAGCGGCACCTGGCGGTGAGCGGAGAGCCCGTCGCACTCGTAGGGAACCAGGTCCTCGCGTTCGTGCAGGAGGCAGTCCGCGCGGAGCACGGCGCCGAGGCGGCGCACGAGCTCGGCCTTGTCCACCATTGGCTGAACAGACAGATCCGGAGTTTCCAGTTTGCCCATTTCAGCTCGCTGGCAGGATCAGGATGGCGCGAAAGTCGTTGACGTTGGTGAGTGTGGGGCCGGTCTTCACCAGATCTCCGAGGCCAGCGAAAAAACTGTATCCGTCATTATCCGCAAGGTGTGCTTTTGCGTCCAGGTCGCGCGCGGCTGCGCGCCGCAATGTGTCCGGTGTAGCCACGGCGCCCGCATTGTCTTCCGTCCCGTCTACGCCATCGGTGTCGCCGGCCATGGCGAATATGCCAGGTTCACCATCCAGGGCGATCGCCAGTGCCAGCAGAAACTCGACGTTGCGACCGCCGCGTCCCTTACCCCTCACGGTAACCGTGGTTTCCCCGCCGGACAGCAGAACGCATGGTCTCGCAGCGGGTTGGCCATGC
The DNA here is from genome assembly GCA_035622675.1 of Burkholderiales bacterium. GTDB lineage: Bacteria > Pseudomonadota > Gammaproteobacteria > Burkholderiales > SHXO01 > SHXO01. The sequence continues at coordinate 1,530 of DASPUW010000447.1, forward strand.
CGCACGACCTGCCGTGCGATGCCTGCGTGTACCAGCGCCACGTCGCGCGACTCTCCCTCCAGGCTGTCGCCGAGGATGAGTGGCGTGATTCCGGCCTGACGGGCTACCTCTGCCGCTGCCTCCAGAGATTGCTGTGGCGTTGCGATCAGATGCACCTGGGTGCCGGCGAGCCGCGCATCGCCCGGCTTCGGGGTTTCTTCACGCACCGCGCGCAGGTGCTCGACGACGGAAACGGGCTCGGTGATGTTGTACTTTTCCAGGATCGCGGACGCATCGGCGAACGTGGTCCGGTCCGGCACGGTGGGCCCGGACGCGATTACCGCAGGGTCGTCGCCGGGCACGTCGGAGATGGTGAGCGTGACCACACGGGCTGGATGAGAAGCGGCCGCCAGTCTGCCGCCTTTGATCGCCGACAGGTGCTTGCGCACACAGTTCATCTCCGTGATGTTGGCGCCGCTCTTGAGCAGCGCCCGGTTGATCGCTTGCTTGTCCTGCAGCGTCAAGCCGGGCGCAGGCAGGGTGAGCAGAGCGGAACCGCCTCCCGAGATCAGGCACAGCACCAGGTCGTCCCGGCTGAGGCCCTCGACCATCCTCAGGATGCGCTCGGCCGCCTCGCGCCCCGCGAGGTCCGGGACCGGGTGAGCCGCTTCCACGACTTCGATCCGCTTGGTGGGGACGCGGTGTCCATAACGGGTTACCACGAGGCCCGACAGCTCACTATGCCAATGGTCTTCCACGGCCTTGGCCATGGTGGCCGCCGCCTTGCCCGCGCCCACGACGATCGTGCGCCCCTTGGGAGGATGGGGCAGGAACGGAGGCAGGCACTTGTCCGGCATGGCGCGCGCCACGGCGGCGTCGAACATGCGGCGCAGGAGGGATATCGGGTCGGTTGTCATTGCATCGATTCAAGCGCGCCAACACAACACACCCAAATGCTTTTACCACGAAGGACACGAAGGAACACGAAGGACGACGGGAACGAAGTTCGTCCGGTGCCCAACGCTGAGCCGACCTGCGGACCTTGAGTGTGGATTGGTTTTCCTCGTGAACCTTCGTGTCCTTCGTGGTAAATGAGGTTTACTTGCTCACTTGATGATTGGCCAGCATCTCCAGCGCACGCACCATCGCGGAGTGGTCCCACTTCGCGCCGCCGTGAGCCGCGCACGCATTGAACAGCTCCTGGGCAGTGGCCGTATTGGGCAAGCTCAGGCCGAGCTTGCGCGCGTTGCTGAGTGCGAGATTCAAGTCCTTCTGATGAAGCTCGATGCGAAAACCGGGGTCGAATGTGCGCTTGATCATGCGCTCGCCATGAAGCTCCAGAATGCGCGACGATGCGAATCCGCCCATCAACGCCTGGCGCACTTTCGCGGGATCCGCTCCCGCCTTGGAGGCGAACAGCAGCGCCTCCGCAACAGCTTCGATGTTGAGCGCGACGATGATCTGATTGGCGACTTTGCAGGTCTGACCGGCGCCGTTGCTGCCCACCAACGTAATGTTCTTGCCCATCAGCTCGAACAGCGGCTTCACTTTTTCGAAGGTGGCCTCGCTTCCTCCCACCATGATGGTGAGGGTGGCGTTCTTGGCACCCACCTCCCCACCGGACACCGGTGCGTCGACATACTGGCAGCCCAGCTTGTTGATGCGCTCCGCGAAGACCTTCGTCTCGAGAGGTGAGATCGAGCTCATGTCGACGACGATCTTGCCAGCGGACAGGCCCTCGGCGACGCCGCCGGGAGCGAATAGCGCCTTCTCCACGTCCGGGGTGTCCGGAACCATGGTGATGATGATGTCGCCTTTTTGTGCGGCCTCCTTGGCGGATGCGCACGTGACGCCTCCAGCGGCAGTCAGCTCTGGCGCCACACCTTCGAGCGTGTACAGAAACAGCTTGTGCCCGCCCTTGAGCAGGTTTGCGGCCATGGGCTTACCCATGATCCCCAATCCGACGAAACCGATGTTGCTCATGTGGCTCCTCCTTATCGTCTTATCGTTGCAGATACGGTTTGGCCCAGCCCAGACCCGCTTCGGTGGTTGTGGCCGGCCGGTATTCGCAGCCGATCCAGCCCTTGTAGCCGATGCGGTCGATGTGCTGGAACAGGAATGGGTAGTTGATCTCACCGGTTCCCGGCTCGTGCCGGCCGGGTGTGTCGGCGAGCTGCATATGGCCGATCTTCGCCAGATTCTTCTCGATGGTGGGCGCCAGGTCGCCTTCCACGATCTGCATGTGGTAGATGTCGTACTGGAACGAGAGGTTCGGCACCTGCGCGTAGTGCATGATGTCGAAGGCTTGGCGCGAGGTATTGAGATAGAAGCCAGGAATGTCGCGCGTGTTGATGGCTTCGATCAAAACCTTCAACCCGTGCTTGGCCGTCTCTTTTCCGGCGAACTGCAGACTGGCGATATAGGCTTCGCGCATCCTCTCTTCGTTCACACCACGCGGCTTGAGACCCGCCATGCAGTGGATCTGCCGGCAGCCCAGTGCGAGCGCATACTCGATTGCTTTGCCGATGCCCTCCCGGAACTCGCCGGCCCGGGCTGGATCGCATGCGGTTCCCCGATCGCCGGCGTTCCAGTCGCCTGGCGGCGTGTTGAACAAAATCACCTCGAGCTTGCTCGCGCGCACCACCTCAGCCAGCTGGTTCTTGTCGTAGGTATAAGGAAAGAGGAACTCGACACCTTTGAAGCCCGCTCTCGCCGCGGCTGCGAAGCGGTCCATGAAGTCGACTTCGTTGAACATCATCGACAGGTTGGCGTTGAGCTTGGGCATGCGCAATCTCCAGGCGTTCGGAATGGAGAATTGTACTTGCTCCCGCACCGAGACGCCGCCCCGCTATAATCGACCGTCGCTTGTGTCTCGCGTCGGAGCTCCACTTCATGACCCGTTTCGCCGGAACAGACAACTACGTATCCACCGAAGACCTGACCATGGCGGTCAACGCCGCCATCACGCTGGAACGGCCTCTGTTGATCAAGGGCGAACCGGGGACCGGCAAGACTATGCTGGCCGTCGAGGTGGCGAAGGCCTTGGAGCGGCCATTGATCCAATGGCACATCAAGTCCACGAGCAAGGCGCAGCAGGGCCTGTACGAATACGACGCCGTGTCGCGACTGCGCGATTCGCAGCTCGGGGATGGGCGAGTGCACGATATCGCCAACTACATCAAGCGCGGCCCGCTGTGGGAGGCTTTTCACAGCGAAGTCGCAGCCGTCGTGCTGATCGACGAGATCGACAAGGCGGACATCGAGTTTCCCAACGACCTGCTGCGCGAACTGGACCGCATGGAGTTCTACGTGTACGAGACGCAGCAGCTGGTCCGCGCGACGCACCGCCCTACGATAATCATCACCAGCAACAACGAGAAGGAGCTGCCGGACGCGTTCCTGCGGCGGTGCTTCTTCCACTACATCAAGTTTCCGGACAAGGACACGATGACGCGCATTGTCGACGTGCACTATCCGGGGCTCAAGAAAGCGCTGCTGCGCGAGGCGCTGGAGGCGTTCTTCGAGATCAGGGAAGTTCCCGGACTCAAGAAGAAGCCGTCGACCTCGGAGCTGCTCGACTGGCTCAAGCTGCTCATGGCCGAGGACATCGCGCCGGAGGTGCTGCACTCGCGCGATCAGCACAAGATCATGCCGCCGCTCGCCGGCGCGCTGCTCAAGAACGAGCAGGACGTGCATCTGTTCGAGCGGCTGGTGTTCATGTCTCGCCGTACTCGAACGTGAAAATCCTACCTCATTCACCACGAAGGACACGAAGGAACACGAAGTAACTGCCAGAAAAAACTCGTCTGTATCTCGACTGCTCTGGGATGCGAAATGATCCTTCAACACCACGTGACCGGTTCTGTTCTCCCTCGTGTTCCTTCGTGTCCTTCGTGGTAGATGCGTTTAGGGTTCGTTTTTCCTGACCTATGCTGACTGAGTTCTTCTTCAAGCTGCGTGAGGGTGGCGTCCCGGTCACCATCAAGGAATTCCTGACCCTGCTGGAGGCCCTGCGCAGCCGGCTCACCAACGGGAGCCTAGACGAGTTCTACTACCTCGCGCGCGTGTGCCTGGTGAAAGACGAGACACACTTCGACCGCTACGACCGCGTCTTCGCGGCGTATTTCCGGGGCGTAACGGCACTGCAGGACGACCTTCTCGCGAGCATTCCCGAAGAGTGGCTGCGGCGCCAAGCGGAGCTGCTGCTGACTGAAGAGGAAAAGGCGCTGATCCGCTCGCTCGGCGGATGGGAGAAGTTGATGGAGACGCTGCGGCAACGGCTGGAGGAGCAGCGCGGCCGCCACCAGGGGGGTTCCAAGTGGATCGGGACCGCCGGCACATCACCCTTCGGCGCGTATGGCTTCAACCCTGAGGGCGTGCGCATTGGGCAGACTGCGTCGCGCAACCGCAGCGCGGTCAAAGTCTGGGATCAGCGCGCCTATAGCAACCTGGACGATACGGTGGAGCTTGGAACGCGCAACATCAAACTGGCGTTGCGGCGGCTGCGGCGCTTTGCTCGCGAAGGCGCCGCCGAGGAGCTGGATCTGGACGACACGATCCGCTCGACCGCACGAAACGCAGGCTGGCTCGACATCAAGATGGTGCCCGAGCGTCATAACGCGGTGAAGGTGCTCCTGTTCCTGGATGTGGGCGGTTCGATGGACGATCACGTGCGCATCTGCGAGGAGCTGTTCTCCGCCGCGCGCGCCGAATTCAAGCACCTGGAATATTTCTACTTCCATAATTTCGTCTACGAGACGGTGTGGAGAGACAACCGCCGGCGGCACACCGAAAAGATTGGCCTGTGGGATCTCATGCACACCTACGGCCACGACTACAAAGTGATCCTGGTCGGCGACGCCACCATGAGCCCTTACGAGATCGCCTATCCGGGCGGCTCGGTGGAGCACAACAACCAGGAGCCGGGTGCGCTATGGCTCAAGCGCCTCCTCGACGTCTACAGCCATTCGGTGTGGCTCAACCCGCAGCCCGAGGATCGCTGGGGCTACTACGACTCGATCGGGATGGTGCGCGAGCTGATGGGCAGCCGCATGTTCCCGCTCACGCTCGGCGGCCTGGAGGCCGGGATGCGCGAGCTGACGCACTGAGAGCTAGGTGAAGAGGTGAAGAGGTGAAGGGTGAAGGCGTAACTCAGTGAACGAGCCTTCTACGAGCTACGAGCTCGCTTCTCTCGCCTCGAAATCCAGCTCACCCGGCGCGAGAAAACGCGCGGCGATCTCCGCCGCCGGCAGCGGTCTGCTGAACAGATAGCCCTGGTACTCGTCGCAGCCGAGCCGGGCCATTGCGTCCAGCTGCGCACGGGTCTCGACGCCCTCCGCGGTCACCTGCAGCCCGAGTGAATGAGCCATCGCGACGATGGCCTGGACGATGGCCACGTCGCTGCGCTCGTGCTCGATGTTGCGCACGAAGCTGCGATCGATCTTGAGCGAGTGTATCGGCAGCTGGCGCAGATAAGCCAGGGATGAGTATCCGGTGCCGAAGTCGTCCACCGCGATGTGCACCCCTTCCTGTCCCAGCTTGCGCAGCACGGCGATGTTCTCCTCCGCGTTCTGCACCAGCAGGGATTCGGTCATCTCGAGCTCGAGGTAGCGGGGGTCGAGGCCGGTGGAGCTCAACACGCGCGAGACGCCGCGCGCGAACTCGCGCGGATGGATGAGCTCCCGCGCCGAGATGTTCACCGCCACCTTGAGCGGCGGATAGCCGTTGTCCAGCCACGCCTTGGCGCGCTGGCACGCCGTCCGCAGCACCCACTGGCCGATCGGCTCGATCAAGCCGGACTCCTCGGCCACCGCCATGAACGTGACAGGGGAGAGCACGCCCCGGCCGGGATGCAGCCAGCGCAGCAGCGCCTCCATGCCCACGATCCTGCCGCTGCGCATGCTGACGAGCGGCTGGTAGTACAGGGTGAATTCCTGGCGCTCGAGAGCGACGCGCAGCGCTGTTTCCAGAGTGTGCCGCTCAACCGCCCGCACGTTCATCTCGGGCGAGAAGAACTGGTAGTTGTTGCGGCCTTTTTCCTTGGCGTGGTACATCGCCGTGTCGGCGTTTTTCATCAGAGCGCGGTCGTCTTCCGCATCCAGCGGGAAAATGCTGATACCGATCGAGCACGAAGTGTTCAGCGTATGGCCGGCAACCTCGCAAGGGCGCGCCAGCGCCTTGATGATCTTTCCCGCGACCTGAGCGGCGTCCTCGGCCTGCTGCAGCCCCTCCAGGGTGACGACAAACTCGTCGCCGCCCAGGCGCGACAGCGTGTCGCCCTTGCGGATGCAGGTCTGCATGCGGCTCGCCACCTCCTTCAGCAGCAGATCTCCCACTTGATGCCCAAGCGAGTCGTTGATGTTCTTGAAGCGGTCCAGGTCGACGAACAGCAGCGCCAGCGATTGCCCCGTTCGCCGCGCCGCGACGATGCCTTGCTCCAGGCGGTCGTTGAACAAAACGCGGTTGGGTAGCTCGGTCAACGGGTCGCGAGTGGCGAGATAGCTGATGCGTGCTTCCGCCGTCTTGCGGTCGGTGATGTCGCGCCCGGTGCCGCGCTGTCCGATGCGCCGGCCGGCGGCGTCCAGGATGCCGACGGCGTTGACTAGGATCCAGCGCGTCTCGCCCTGCCGGTTGACGATCATATGATCGAGATCGTTGAACGATCCGTCCGACCGCATGTTGTGGCGGATCCAGTCACGCACTCGCTCGGCTTCGCCCGGCGGCATGAAATCGGTCGGCACACGCCCGATCAGCTCCTGGTCCGAGTAGCCCCACACGCTCTGCACCCGGCTCGAGACGTACGTCAGGTGGCCCTCCAGGTCGGCCTCCCAGACGTACTCACCGGCCGCGGCCGCAAAGTCGCGGAAGCGCGTCTCGCTTTCGCGCAGCGCGGCTTCAGCCGCCTGCCGAGCCTGCTCGCGCTGAAAGTTGTCGAGCGCGAAGGACAGGTTCATCGTCAGCTTGTCGAGCAGTGCGACCAGCTCGTCGTCGAAGAACCCGGTCTGATCCGCGTACAGCTCCAGCGTGCCGACCACCTTACCCTGGCAACGC
>DASPUW010000448.1:0-2466 GCA_035622675.1 Burkholderiales bacterium
CGGTGTACTGATTGCCCAAGGCGGGCGCCGGCTGGTTGAACGGCATGGGATGGTCTAAACGGTCGCCTCTGTTCTCACGTGAGACGAGAGGGTCAGAAGTACGATCCCCTCTCCCCTTGCGGGAGAGGGATAGGGTGAGGGGCAAATGACGCGACTTGCACTCACCCTCACCCCCGGCCCCTCCCGTCGAGGAAGAGGGAGACCCTCTAGAGTCCTCCCATGCAAAGGTACTTCACCTCGAGGAATTCCTCGATGCCGTACTTCGACCCCTCACGGCCGATGCCCGACTGCTTCACGCCGCCGAACGGCGCCACCTCGTTGGAGATCAAGCCTGTGTTCACGCCGACCATCCCCGATTCGATCGCCTCCCCCACACGCCAGATGCGGCCGACGTCGCGCGCGTAGAAGTACGACGCGAGACCGAACTCCGTGTCGTTCGCCATCGCGATCCCTTCCTCCTCGGTCTTGAACCGGTAGAGTGGAGCGACTGGTCCGAAGGTTTCTTCGCTAGTGATCTTCATGCCGGTGTCGACGCCGGTCAGGACAGTCGGCTCGAAGAACAACCCACCCAGCGGGTGCCTCTTGCCGCCCACGAGAACTTTCGCGCCATGAGCCACGGCGTCGGCGACATGCTCTTCGACCTTGGCCACGGCTCGCTCGTCGATGAGCGGGCCGATGTTGACGCCGGCCTCTGTGCCGGGACCGACCTTGAGCGCCTCCACTTTCTCCGTGAGTTTCGCAGCAAAAGCGTCGTAGACCTTGTCCTGCACCAGTATTCGGTTGGCGCAGACGCAAGTCTGGCCAGCGTTGCGATACTTGGAAATCATCGCGCCTTCGGCCGCGGCGTCCAAATCGGCGTCGTCGAACACGAGGAACGGTGCGTTGCCGCCCAGCTCGAGGGAGATCTTCTTGATCGTGGCTGCGCTCTGCTGCATGAGGACGCGCCCGACTTCGGTCGAGCCGGTGAACGTGATCTTGCGCACTTTGTCGTTCGCAGTGAGCTCGGCTCCGATGTCCTTGGCCGAGCCGGTGAGCACGTTGAGCACACCCGCGGGCACGCCAGCGCGTTCGGCCAGCTCGGCCAGTGCGAATGCCGAGAAGGGCGTTTGCGTCGCCGGCTTGACCACAATGGTGCAACCCGCAGCGAGCGCAGGCCCCACTTTGCGCGTGATCATCGCCGCAGGAAAATTCCAGGGCGTGATCGCGCCGCAGACGCCGACCGGCTGCTTGATCACCACCAGGCGGCGGTCCGGCCACACGGTCGGGATGACGTCGCCGTAAATGCGCTTCGCTTCCTCGGCGAACCACTCGATGAACGAAGCGGCATAGGCGATCTCGCCCTTGGCCTCGGCCAGAGGCTTGCCCTGCTCGCTGGTCATGATGAGGCCGAGATCGTCCTGGTTAGCCATCATCAGCTCGAACCACCGTCGCAGGATGGCGGCGCGCTCCTTTGCGAGCTTGCTTCGCCAGGTGGGCAAAGCGGCACCCGCCGCGTCAATCGCGCGCCTGGTTTCGGTTACGCCAGCCTTGGGCACAGTGCCGATCGCAATGCCGGTGGCCGGGTTGACAACAGGAATCGTCTGGCCGCTGTCGGCATCAATCCACCTGCCGCCGACGTAGCTCTGCTGGTGGAAGAGTCTGGCGTCCTTGAGCTGTGGCGCGAGCGGCTGGCCATCGCGGGGTGCGTTCATGAGTTTTCTCCTTCGAACATGTCCTGGATTCCGCTAGCGCTTCGTCCAGGCTAAGCAGCTTGATCGAGTATAGCGCGCGTGTGCCCCCCTCACCCTAGCCCTCTCCCGCAAGGGGAGAGGGACGTTGTTTCTCACCCTTCACGCATTCACTCTCTTTAGAACGTTCCCGGATACGATCCGCCGTCGATGAGGAAGTTCTGCCCCGTGATGTAGGAGGCGTGCAGGCTGCACACGAAGGCGCACAGCGCGCCAAACTCGTCGATCGTGCCGAAGCGCCCGGCAGGCACGGCCTTGATCCGTGCCTGCCGCACCTCCTCCACGGGCTTGCCCTGCTGCTTGGCGGCGAACACGTTGGCGGACTTCAAGCGGTCCGTGTCGAACGGCCCGGGCAGCAGGTTGTTGATCGTCACGCCGTGAGCCACGGTCTTGCGCGACAACCCCGCCACAAAACCGGTCAGTCCGGTGCGCGCGCCGTTCGACAGCCCGAGCACGTCGATCGGCGCCTTCACCGCGCTCGATGTGATGTTGACGATGCGCCCGAACTTGCGCGCGATCATGCCGTCCACCGTGGCCTTGATCAGCTCGATGGGCGTCAGCATGTTGGCGTCGAGCGCCTTGATCCAGACTTCGCGGTCCCACTCGCGGAAATCGCCCGGCGGCGGACCGCCCGCGTTGTTCACGAGGATGTCGGGCTGGGGACAGGCGGCGAGCGCGGCCGCGCGCCCCTCGCTGGTCGTGATGTCCGCGGTCACCGTGGACACTTTGACACCGCTCT
>DASPUW010000449.1:0-2130 GCA_035622675.1 Burkholderiales bacterium
CGCGCACCACCGGCGAGTCCGACTCCTTGTAGCGCCGCTCGAGGTTGGGAATGATGCCCTCGAAGGCGTGCTCCTTGATGCGTGCACGGCCGCGTTCACCGGAATAGACAAAGCGGATCTTCTCGCGTCCCGAGCCGTACAACACAGCCTGCTGAACGCGCTCCGGCAACTGGTCGAAAGCAGTATCGAGATCGAAGCCGAAATGCTCGCCCAGTGCCTGCAGCACCTGGAAGTAGAACTGGTTGCGCCGATCCCACCCGGTGACCGCGCCAGACGCGAGGCTCAAGTGCGGAAACGCGACCACGCGCTTCGGATCGAAGAAGCTGATGGTTCCCAGCCCGTCGCAGCGTGGACACGCGCCCATCGGGTTGTTGAAGGAAAACAGCCGTGGCTCCAGCTCTGGCAGCGAGTAGCCGCAGATCGGGCATGCGAACCGCGCCGAGAACAGATGCTCCCGGCCTGACTCGATCTCGACCGCCAGCGCTCGGCCGTCCGAGTGGCGCAACGCGGTCTCGAACGATTCTGCCAGGCGCTGTTTGAGCTCCGGCCGCACTTTTACCCGGTCAACCACGACGTCGATGGTGTGCTTCTTGGTCTTGGCCAGCCTGGGCATGCTGTCGATGTCGTGTACCTCGCCATCGAGCCGCAGGCGCACGAAACCCTGTGCGCGCAGATCCTCGAGCAACTCGTGCTGCTCGCCGCGTCGTCCAGCGACCAATGGCGACAAGATCATGAGCCGCGTGTCCTCCGGGAGCTGCAGCACGTGGTCGACCATCTGCGAGACGCTTTGCGCCTGCAGCTTGATGTTGTGGTCCGGGCAGCAGGGCTCGCCTACCCGCGCGAACAAAAGCCGCAGGTAGTCGTGGATCTCGGTGACTGTGCCGACGGTCGACCGCGGATTGTGGCTGGCCGCCTTCTGCCCGATCGATATGGCCGGCGACAAGCCTTCGATCAGGTCCACATCGGGTTTCTCCATCAGCTCCAGGAACTGCCGCGCGTACGTCGACAGCGACTCAACGTAGCGGCGCTGGCCCTCGGCGTACAGGGTGTCGAACGCCAGCGACGACTTGCCCGATCCGGACAGGCCGGTGACGACGATGAGCCGCCCGCGTGGGAGATCGAGGTCGATGTTCTTGAGATTGTGGGTGCGCGCACCGCGCACGCGGATGAAATCCATCTGGATGATGTCCGGCCCAGCGATCGGGGCGAAGGGCAACCTTGTAATATACTGCAGCGAGCAGTCGTTTCCTACTGCGCTCGTTCTGCTCCACGCGGAACGCCGCCCGAGTTCCACAGCTGTCGGCCTTCCATGGCTGCGCGGCCTGCGACAGACACCGGTTGGCCAGGTCTGTTGCAGCGCTTTCGGCCACCTGGCCCAAGCACTCGCGCCGCCTGTCGCGTAAGCTTGCCGGATTAGTGCGAGGCTCCGCGCCGGAGAGCCCAATCGACATGAAGGCGCAGGACGCCTACTTCAAGCGTCGGAGCGTACTGAAAACGCATTGCAGGGGAGACCTGACTATGGCATCGATCAATAAAGTGATCCTAATCGGCAACCTGGGGAGGGACCCCGAGGTCCGCTATCTGCCGAGCGGCGACGCGGTTGCGAACCTCAGCGTGGCCACCACCGAGAAATGGAAGGACAAGAACGGCGAGCAGCAGGAGCAGACCGAGTGGCATCGAGTCGCGTTTTTCGGGCGTCAGGCGGAGATCTGCGGCGAGTACCTGCGCAAGGGGAGCCAGGTCTACATTGAGGGGCGCTTGCAGACGCGCAAATGGACCGACAAGGACGGCAACGAGCGCTATACGACTGAGATCCGCGGCGATCGCATGCAGATGCTCGGAGGGCGTGCCAGCGGCGCTGGCGCCGAGCCGCCCGCTCGCGACTCGGCTCGCGAGCCCGAACCTTCCGTCGCCGCCCAATCCCCCGCCAAGACCTCGGGAGGCAAGAAGCCGAGCAGTTTCGATGACATGGACGACGACATTCCATTTTGACGCGATGTCGCGCCTGCGAGCCGTGCACGGGATGGTGGCGTGAGGGCGTACGAGCTGCAGCCGAAATCCGGCCTGGATAGCCTAACGCGGACGGAACGCGCCGACGCGCGTCCGGGGCCGCGGCAGGTATTGATGCGG
>DASPUW010000450.1:0-4617 GCA_035622675.1 Burkholderiales bacterium
GGCGCTGGGCGCGTGGGCCAGCGGAGAGAGCGATCCCAGCGGCGCCTCCTACGACCTGGACTTGCTGTCGGCCTGGACTCTGGTGGGGCGCGGCACGCCGAACACCGGGGTGCTCGTCGCAACCGCCGAGTATCGCAACGCGTTCACCGACGAACCGCCCTCTGCGCTGGGCGCAGAGCTGGGAACGCTGATCAACCCGATCAATGCATTCAACGACCGATTGTGGGTCGTGCGCGACCTGTACTGGCTGCAGCGACTCTGGGACGGCAAGCTGCGCGTCCTGTTCGGACGCGCTGACATGGGCGATTTCGTCGGGCAGCAGCCGATGCAGAACGTGAACACGTCGTTCGTCAACCGGCACTTCTCGGGCAATCCCACCGTCCCGTTCCCAGGGCACGGCCCGACGGTGAGCGTCGACGTGCGCCCTGACGACCGCTTCTACGTGACGGCGGGCATGGCCAACGCCTACGGCAATACGAGAGAGTGGGAGTTCAGCTCGCTCGACCAGGGCGACTTCTTCTACACCGCGGAAGCCGGATACACGCCGACGATCGAAGGAATGGGGCGCGGACGCTATTCGATCATGGCGTGGTACATGAACGAGCGCGACCGCGGCGGCACCGTCATTCCGTCCGACCAGGGTGTCACCCTGGTTGCGGGCCAGCAGCTGAGCGATCGCCTCCAGGTGTGGGCCCGTTATGCATACGCCGATGGGACGACGACCAACGTCCGACAACTGGCGCAGGGCGGCGCCGGGTATGCTGGCTTGCTGGGCAGCCCGAGCAACATGACTGGCGTGGCGTTTTCCTGGGCGCAGCCGCGCTCGGCGGCCTCCAGAGAGGAGAAAGTGCTCGAGATCTTTCAGCGCCTGCAGCTCACCCGCTTCACGCAGTTCAGCGTGGGTGCACAGGCCATCTTCGATCCCGGCGATAATCCCAACGAGAATCTGGTCGGCGTCTTCTACGCGAGGCTGCGCATCGCATTTTGACGTTACAACAGAAGGTCATGTTTTGCTGTTTCGGCGGTCAACGAAAGCGCTGAGGACGTCGGTGTATACTCGCAGCGCCCGGACGAAACGAGACATTCCAGATGACACCTCGGCAGGAAGGAGACATGCGAAGCGCTGCGTGCTGGGCGAGATGGATCACGGCTGCCGGATTGATGTCGATTTGCGCGGTGGCAGCGGCCCAATCGAACGTGACCTACGGGCGAGTTACCGCAGTGAACCTGATCAACACCGACAGCGCCAGTGCGCGCGCTGCGGGGACAATTGTCGGCGGAGGCCTGGGCCTGATTGCCGCGCGCAACCAGTCGGGCAGCACCCAGGCCTTGGCCGGCGTGGGCGGTGCATTGGCCGGACGCCAGATCGGACGAGCGGCGAGTAGAGGCCAGGCGTTCGAGTACACGATATTGCTGGGCGGCACGACCACCGCGACCATGGTCACCGACGAAGGCGGCTTCCGCATAGGCGACTGCGTGGCCGTCGAGCGGGGCGCCTTCAACAACATGCGCCTCGTCGACGACAGCCGCTGCGCTCCGAACGTGAGTGCTTCGGCGGACGCCGTGCGCCACTCCGATGCGTGTATCGCCGCCAAGGACACGCTGCTCCTCGCGGAGACCGACGAGGAGTTCGACCGCGCCGAGCGCAGGGTTCGGCTCCTGTGCCGCGACTGATCATGGAGGGGAGGATGCGGATCGGCGCTGGCAAGGCGATATTCTTAGCCGTAGTTGGGGCGGCGGCGATTTGGACCTGGGGATGCGCGGAACCACCTAAACGTCCGCCGGTGCAGACGACCGTGACATACGGCACGGTCACGGCGGTGAGGCTGGTCACCACGGAGAATCGCGGCGCGCAGGCGGGCGGTGCGATAGTGGGCGGAAGCATCGGCCTCATGGCGGCACGCAATCAGTCGGGCGGCACGCAGGCGCTGGCTGGCGTCGGCGGAGCGTTGGCCGGACAGCAGGTCGCGCGGGTCGCGAGCCGCAGGCAGGCGTTCGAATACACCATCCTGCTCGGCGGCACTACCACCGTGACCATGCTCACCGACGAGGGCGGGTTTCGGATTGGCGACTGCGTTGCGGTCGAGCGCGGCACCTTCAACAACATGCGGCTGGCTGACGACAGCCGGTGCGCCCAGAGGGCGCCAGCGCCGGCGGAGGCCGTGCGCGCATCGGATGCTTGCATAGAAGCCAAGGACGGACTGCTGCAGGCCGCCAGCGATGAGGAGTTCGACCGCGCCGAGCGCAGGGTTCGGCTCCTGTGCGGCCATTGATGAAACCATCGCTTACGAGCGCAAACACAAGGTCCAGCATCGAAATTCCCACGCTGTTGTGACGAGTTCGCGCCTTCTGCGCTCGGTGCGGGCTGTTCTTCAGGAAACCCTCGTGTCTCACTGGTCCTGGGCTGTCCCGCTGATCGCCATGGCAGTGCTCGGCGTGACGCTGAATCTGCCGTTCGGGGTGCTGCTGGGCATCGTCTGCGGCGCTGCGCTGATCGGCGCGGTCGTTGCGGCCGTCCATCACGCGGAGGTCGTGGCGCACCGGGTCGGCGAGCCTTTCGGCACGCTCGTCCTCGCGCTGGCCGTGACTGCGATCGAGTCGTCGCTGATCGTCTCGGTGATGCTCGCCGGCGGCGAGGCCAAGGCGGCGCTGGCGCGCGACACGATCTATGCGACGGTCATGATCATAGCCAACGGCGTGGAGGGCGCCTGCGTTCTGCTCGGCGCGCTGCGCCACCGCGAGCAGGCCTTTCGCATCGAGGGCGCTGGCCCGGCGCTGGCCGCGCTCATTACGTTGGCGACGCTGGTCCTGGTGATGCCGGCATTCACCGTCAGCGCGGCGGGACCGCGCTATACGCCGTCGCAGCTCGGATTCGTAGCGGTTTCCTCGCTCGCGATGTGGTGCGTGTTCGTGTTCTTCCAGACCGTACGCCATCGCGACTATTTCCTGCCGCCGAATGCCGCCGCCGACGAAGCTGCGCACGCGGTACCCCCGAGCGCCGCGAAGGCGTGGGCGAGCTTCGGGCTGCTGTTCGTAGCGCTGGTAGCCGTGGTCGGGCTGGCAAAAGTGCTGTCGCCATCGATCGAGCTCGCGGTCCGCAACGCGGGGGCACCAGCGGCAGTGGTCGGTATCGCGATCGCGTTGCTGGTCCTGATGCCCGAGTCGGTCGCCGCGATCCGGGCCGCGCTCGCCGACCGCTTGCAGACCAGCCTCAATCTGGCGCTGGGTTCGGCGCTCGCGACCATCGGTCTCACCGTCCCCGTGGTCGTGGCGGTGAGCATCCTGCTTGATATTCCGCTGGTCCTCGGCCTGAACGGGAAGGACATCGCGCTCCTCGCATTGACCTTCCTGGTGTCCACGATTGCGATCGGCTCCGGTGGGCGGACCAGCATGATGCTGGGCGTGGTGCAGCTCGTGATCTTCGCGGCGTTCCTGTTCCTCGCAGTCGTCCCCTGAGGAGATCGGACGCTAGCGCGACGGGCGCTGCTGTCAATCTTGACCGAGGAATACCCGCTTAGTAGAGTAGGTCGCGCGGCTTGGAGCTTGTCTCGATATTTTGCGCGTCCTGCTGTCACGCGGGAACAACAAGGAGAATGCGTTGACCACTGGGGACGAGCGAATGGACCGCAAGGATTACGAGGACGCCCTGCGCGCGCTGCAGGTCGAGCTGTGCGCCGTGCAGGAATGGGTGAAGGCAAAGGGCGCCAGGGTGATCGTGATCTTCGAAGGCCGCGACGCTGCTGGCAAAGGCGGTCTCATCAAGGCGATTGTCGATCGCGTCAGCCCGCGCGTGTTCCGAGTGGTGGCGTTGCCAGCTCCGACCGATCGCGAGAAGTCGCAGGTCTACATGCAGCGCTACATCCGGCACTCGCCTGCGGCGGGCGAGATCGTCATCTTCGACCGCAGCTGGTACAACCGCGCAGGCATCGAATACGTGCTGGGCTTCTGCACCAAGGCGCAGCACCAGCGTTTTCTCAAAGTCTGCCCTGAGTTCGAGCAGTATCTGGTGGACGACGGCATCCAGCTGGTCAAGTACTGGCTCGAGGTGAGCGAGCCGGAACAGAAACGACGCTTCGAGGCCCGCATCAGTGATCCGCTGCGGCAGTGGAAGTTGAGCCCGACCGATCTGTACTCGAGGAGCCGCTGGTTCGAGTACTCGCGCGCGCGCGACGTGATGTTCGAAGCCACGGACACCAAGTTTGCGCCGTGGTATATCGTGCCTTCGGACGACAAACGACGCGCTCGCCTGAACTGCATCCGCCACCTGCTGACTCTGATCCCCTACAAAAAGGTGACGCGCCAAAGCATAAAGCTGCCCGCACGCTCGAACAAGGGTGCGTACGACGACAGGGCCACGCTGAGGAACCGGCGGCTCGTACCGTCGAAGTACTAGTCGAGGCCACGCACACTCATGGACGCCGGCGCCGTGGTCAAGATCCTGGGTGGACTGGGCATGTTCCTGCTCGGGATCCACCACCTCACCGACGGCCTGAAGAGCCTAGCCGGTGACTCGTTGCGCCGCACGCTGCAAAGGGTCGTTTCCGGCCGGTTCAGCGCGGTCGTGTCCGGCGTGATCTTCACAGCGGCAGTTCAATCCTCCACGGCGGCTACGCTGAC
>DASPUW010000451.1:0-6350 GCA_035622675.1 Burkholderiales bacterium
TTCACCGGCAGGAAGCTCACCGACTACATCAGTGACGCGGGCTGCGACTATTTCAACGCGCGCCGCATCATCAATGGCCTGGACGAGGCGGAGCGCATTCAGGGCTTTGCGCAGGATCTGGAGGGCGCCCTGCGCCGGAGCGCGGTTAACCAATCCCTGATTAATCAGCCGTAGCCTGGACGAAGCGCAAGCGCAGTCCGGGGCATGTCGACACCGCTCGCACGCATGCCTCAGCGATGCACCAGCACCTCCTTGTTCACGACGTGCTCCATGTTCGGCTTGCCGTCCAGGACTGCGAGCAGGTTGGTTGCTACCGCGATAGCCATGCGGTCGAACGATTCCTTGGTCACGCCCGCCATGTGCGGCGCGGCGATGACGCTGGATAACTTCAGCAGTGGATTGTCAGGGGACGGCGGTTCACGGTCGAATACGTCGAGCCCGGCACCCGCCAGCGCGCCGCCGGTCAAGGCCGCGTGCAGCGCAGCTTCATCGATGATGCCGCCGCGCGCGGTGTTTACAAGATAAGCAGTGGGCTTCATCTGGCGCAGCCGCACGGCGTCGAACATGCCGCGCGTTTCGTCCGTCTTCGGGCAGTGGATAGTGACGAAGTCTGAGCGGGACAACGCGGCGTTCAGCTCGCTCACCGGAGAGCACCCCGCCGCCGTCACCGCCGCAGCCTGCACATAGGGGTCGTAGACCAGGACGGTCATGCCGATCGCGAGGCAGGACTTCGCCACGCGCGTGCCGATCCGGCCGAACCCGATGATCAGCACGGTCTTGCCGAACAAATCCACCGGCAACTGAGCCAGGCGGTCGGCCCAGCGCGACTGTTTGACCATGGCGTCCAGCGCAGCACCGCGCTTGGCCAGTTCGAGCATGAAATAGAGTGCCTGCTCGGCCACGGACGGAGAGTTGGCGATTCCGGTCACCATCAGCGGGATGTTATGCCGCGTGAGCGCCGCGACGTCGACGGCGTCGTACCCGACCCCGTGCCGTGCGACGACGCGCAGCTTGGGCGCAGCTTTCACTTCGGCCTCCCCGAACGGCGTGAGGCTAAGCGCCACGCCATCCGCGTCACGCAACAATGCGTGAAACGCCGGTGTCGCGATGTCGACTTCGTAGCCAATCGCCTCCATGTCGTCGCGCTCCTTGATGACATCCCAGCCGGCGCGCGCCATGGTGGCGGGCAGCAACAGCTTCTTCTTGGTTTTCACAGTACGGTGCTCCAGGTTGAAAAATGCGAATTCGGATGCAGCACTAACGCCGCACGGCAGAAGCCCATCACCCTGACCCCCTCCCGGAGGGAGAGGGGATGTTAGTTTGGCTATCCCGCGAGGGGAGAGGGAACCGGTTGGGCATCGATTCCGACGGCACGCGCGGTTTCGACGATCGACAACCACGTCTCGCGCGATAGCGGCACACCTTGCGCCAGCCGCTGCGCGCGCATTCTCTGCTCGGGTTCGCCGGGCACGAGCGTCTCTTCACCCGGCCGCGCAGCTTTCGCACGCTTCACGTAGTCGACGTAGCGCAGCACCTCATCAGGGAACACGCCCTGTGGATCGACGCGGCCCGGATCGATGTAGAGCGAGAACATCCCGTTCGCGATGCGTCGATCGGGTGAAGTGCAGCCGTTGCCGGTGAGTCCGCCCCCGAGAATTTCGCACATCAAGGCCAGACCAGAGCCTTTGTGTCCACCGAACGCCCGCAGCGCGCCGGTGCCCTTCCGCGGATCGCGCCGGTCACTGCCCGCGTAGTCACCATAGAGCACGTGGGGATCGTCGCTGATACGCCCGTCGGGTGCGATCAGAGAATCGTCGGGAATGGGGCGACCGCCCTGGCTCGCCACCAGCACTTTACCTTCGGCTACCACGGAGGTCGCAAAGTCGAGCACCAGGGGTGCACGGCCCGAAACCGGCACGCCAACGCAATACGGCGCGGTCGAGAAACGCCGCTCGGTGCTGCCGAATGGCGCGACGATGACGCTGCCGGTGGCGTTGACGAAGTGGACCGAGATCAGGCCGGCCTCAGCCGCCATCTCAGCCCAGTCTCCGACGCGCCCGACGTGGCCCGAGTTGCGCAGCGCCACGGCGGCAAGCCCCATTCGCCTGCATTTCTCGATCCCCAGCTCGACTGCCTGCGGCGCCACGGTCTGGCCGAACCCGAACTTACCGTCCACCACTGCGAGCACAGGCGTATCGACCAGAATGTCGACCGTCTGATCGGCGACGACCAGTCCGTCGCGCAACATTGGGATATAGCGCGGCACGCGCACGACCCCGTGGCTGTCGTGGCCCGCCAGGTTTGCCGCGACAAGATAGCGTCCGATGCGCTTCGCCTCGGCCATCGAGCAGCCGGCGGCTGCGAAAATGTCCGCGACCAGACGCTCGAGCGTCGTGGCGGGAACGACTACGGGTGCGTTGTTCATCCGGTTTTCACTTTCCGAGGCTGTTGAGACGTATCGATACTCTGGATTCCGGGTCACCGCTTCGCGGCGCCCGGAATGACGGACCTCTGTCAACCCTTGGTGGCGCCAGCGGTCAGGCCTGCAATATAGTAGTCCATCAGGAAGGCGTAGATGATGAGCGGCGGCGCGGCGCCGAGCAGAGCGCCCGTCATGATCTGCCCCCAGTTGAACACATCGCCCTTGATGAGTGTCGTGATGATACCGACGGACAGCACCAGCTGATCGGTCGAAGTGGTGAACGCCAGCGGATAGAGGAACGCCGCCCACGACGCCGTGAACGCGAAGATGGCCGCAGCGATGATGCCGGGGAGCGCCACAGGAATGAAAATCCTGGTCAGCAGCTGAATGTAGCCCGCGCCGTCGATCAGCGCCGCCTCATCGAGCTCCTTGGGGATGCTGCCGAAGTAGCCGATCATGATCCAGGTACAGAACGGCACGGTGAGTGTGGGATAGATGATGATCAGCACCCACCAGTGGTTGATGAACTCGATTCCGGTGACGTCGCGCAGAAAGGCGAAGGTCTTGAACAGCGGGATGAAGAGCAGCTCGGGCGGAATGAGATAAGTCAGGAACACACCGGTCGCGAGCGCCGCGGAGCCCCAGAACTTCATCCGCGACAGCGAGAACGCCGCCAGGATGCTCACCACCATCGTGATCGCCACCACCGCGAGCGACACGAGAGCGGAGTTGCGGAAGAACGTCAGATAGGTTGGCGACGTGAGCAATTCGATATAGTTGCCCAGCGTCGGACTGAAGACCCACCACGGCGAGGTCGCCGCGGAGATCTCCGCGCTGGTCTTGAGCGACGTGATCAGCATGTAGACGGGCGGCGTCAGGAAGAACACGACGAACAGCATCAGGAACACGTAGGACCAGAACAGGGCGCGCCGGCGATCGCGCCGGATGCTGCCTTGCTTGGCGGGCCGAACCGCTCCAACTGCTGGCTCAACTACCGCCGTCATGCTCAAGCCTCGTTGCCGCGCCGCGTGATGCTGCGCAGGATGAAGATCGCAGCAACCGCCAGGATCGGAAACATGAACAGCGACACGCACGCCCCGAGCGGGATGTCGCCGCTCTCGATGCCGAGCTTGAAAGCCCAGGTCGCGAACACGTGCGTCTGATCCACGGGTCCGCCGTTGGTGAGCACACGAACGATGTCGAAATTGGCGAAGGTGACGATGAGCGAGAACAGCACGGTGATCGCGATGATGTTGCGCATCATGGGCAGCGTGACGAACCACAGCTTCTGCCACCAGTTGGCGCCGTCGATGGCGGCGGCCTCGTACAGCTGCTCCGGCACGGACTTGAGCGCCGCCAGATACATGATCAGGAAGAACGGGGCGCCGAACCAGACGTTGACCAGGATCACCGCAAAGCGCGCCCAGTACGGGTTGCCGAGCCAAGGCACTGCATCCAGCCCGACGCGCTCCAGGATCCAGTTGAATGCGCTGTAGGACGGATCGAACAACCAGAGCCAGGCGAGCGTGCTCATGGCTGGCGGGATAACCCAGGGTACCAGCAGCATGCCGCGCCACTTGCGCTGTCCTTTGGTCGGCACGTTGTGGACGAAGTGCGCTACGCAGAAGCCGATCAAGGCCTTGAAGAAGACCGCGCTCACCGCGAAGATGACCGACTGCTTCACCACCATCCAGAAGGTCTCGCGCTTGAACAGGAAGACGTAGTTGGCGAAACCGACGAACCGCTCCATCGACTTGTTCAGCATCGACAGAAAGATGGAGTAGAACGCCGGATAGATCACCAGCAACATGATGGTGAGGATGAGCGGCAGCGCCATCACGAACGCGATGGTCGATTTGCGGCGCGCGAAGGCTTTCACGCTGCCGACCCGCCGGACAGCGGCGACAGGCAAATCGCGCGCTACTGCTTGACTCATTGGTGTCCCGACCCGTTCACGCGCGCATGAAGCCTTCGAGCTCGGACGCGGCCCACGCAATGGCCTTGTCGATCGACTCGCCGCCCTGCGTGATTTTCGCGATCATCTTGGTGTTCGTAGCCTGGGCGTACATCTGCATAGCGATCGCGGTCGGCGCCGGCGACATGGCGATCGACACGATCTCGTCGCCGCGCGGCGGGTAGTGGTACAGCGTTCCTTTAGGCGGCCCCTCCTCGGCCCAGGCCTTGAAATCGCGCAGGCCCGAGAAGCTGGGGATGTCGTAACCGCCGCTCGCCATCACCAGCTGCTCGACCACCGAGCGCTGCGAGAGGTAGGTGAGCAGACTCTTCCCCGCCGATTTGTTGTTCGCGAACTTCCAGATACCCCAGAAGAATGGCAGGCCGGGCGTGAAGCGCCCCTTCGGGCCTTTCGGAGCGGGAAACGTCCACAACTGTTCGGCGACCTTAGGGTTGTCGCGCTTGGCGACCGCCCATGCGCTGGGCGGGTTCATGATCAGCGCCCCCTTGCCCGCGATCAGCCACTTGTTGTTGGAAGCGTCATCCCAGGCGAACACGTCGGGCGGCAGAAACGGCACCAGCCGCTTCGCGTACTCGAGCGCCTGCCGCGTGGCGTCGGACTTGACCGTGATGTTGCCCTTGGCGTCAACGAGCTCCGCGCCATACGAGGCGAACAGCGCGCCCACCCAGTCCACCGAGTCGGTGGTTTCGCCCAGTCCGAGGCCGAACGGATAGCCCGCCTTGAAGCACTTCTCGGCCGCAGTGAGGAAGGCATCCCAGGTCCATCGGTCGGTGAGCGCTTTGTCGGCCGGCGCTCCAGGCGGATACATTTTGGTGAGGTCGAGACCGACATGCTGTTTGAACACGTCGATGCGTCCACAAGGGCTTTTCACCTGGCTGCCGGGTGTGGCGGGAACAGCTACCCAGTGCCCGTCCTGCTTGCCGAGGTACTCGGTGACGGCGACCACATTGCCGTTTTCCGCGATCAGCGGCTTCATCAGATCATCCATCGGCTCCAGGTTCTTTGCCTGTGCGCTGGCATACCAGGTCGGCAACGTCATGATGTCGTGACCAGCTTTCGCCTGCGCCTCGGCGGTCCCGGTCAGAAGGATCTTGTTGCCTTGAGATGTGATGTAGTCGATCTTGAGATCGACCTTTTCTTTCGCCGCCCACTCGTTGCACAGCTTGGTGAGAACGTTGTTGGCGCCCGGCACCCAGTGGTCCCAGAAACCGACCGTCAGTCTGCCGGCCGCATGAGAGGTGCGCACGTACGGCGCAGCCACGGCAGCGGCAGACGCGGCGAGAAAGCGGCGGCGATCCAACCTGGTGGAAGTCATTGCAGTTCCTCCCGTGGCGGCGACCGGCGTGAGAATAGGTCAGAACTTCACTACGTTTTCGCTTATGATCCCACTTGCTTCGTTCGGCAATCCTAGACTGGTTCGAGCATCCGGTCCATGGACTACGCTGCTGCGCTGCAGCGCGCTTTGACCGACCGAATATTTCTTGGACAAGATGACAGGCGGAATAGCGTGAGAGAAAACAACCTCAAGTCGATTTGGAAACGGGGCGGAGCGGCCATCAATGGCTGGCTGGGGATTCCGAGCTCGGTAGCGGCCGAGAACATGGCGCAGGCCAACTGGGATTCGCTCACCGTGGATCTACAGCACGGACTGGTGGACTATCAAACCGCCGTGACGATGCTGCAAGCGGTGTCGACGACGCCGACAGTGCCGCTCGCGCGCGTGCCGTGGCTCGAGCCTGGCATCATCATGAAGCTGCTCGACGCCGGCGCGTTCGGCATCATCTGCCCGATGATCAACACGCGTGCCGAATGCGAAGCGCTGGTGCGGACCTGCCGCTACGCGCCGCTCGGATATCGCAGCTTCGGTCCGGTGCGCGCCACCTGGTACAGCGGCGCGGACTACTGGAAGCACGCGAACGAAACCATCATCGCGATGGCGATGATCGAGACCAA
>DASPUW010000452.1:0-2735 GCA_035622675.1 Burkholderiales bacterium
ACAACAAGGCCGTCATCTACGACCTGCTGTTCGCGGTCGCCGCGCAGACGCTGCGCACCATCGCCGCCGACCCGAAGCATCTCGGCGCGCAGGTCGGGGTGACACTGGTCCTGCACACCTGGGGCTCGGCGCTGACGCACCGTAAGCGGGTGGCGAAGTCATCTTGCTGAGCTGAGCTTGGCCGGGGAGGATCGTGTCCACCTAAATTCTTGGTGGACACGTGAACACTTCAGACAGTCGCCGGCGTCGGCGCAAGCATAGCGCGGAGTTCAAGGCGAAGGTTGTGGCGGCGTGCCGACAACCCGGTGTATCGATGGCTGCGGTGGCCTTGACCAACGGCTTGAACGCGAATCTGTTGCGCCGCTGGGTGGTAACCGAGGAGCAAGCGCAGCGAGCAGAGCGCAACGAGCCGGTCAGCGCGCCACCTGCGCGGCTCGACATCGATAACGGCTCGTTCATCCCGCTGCAGGTGGAGGCGCCGGTGCTCAGGGGCGGGCCGCCGATCAGCATCGAGCTGCGGCGCGGTGCAACGGTGATAAAGGTCGCCTGGCCGTTGCCTGCGGCGGCTGATTGCGCTGCGTGGTTGCGTGAGCTTCTTCGGTGATCCGCGTTGATGCGGTGTGGCTGGCGGTCGAGCCGATCGACATGCGCGTCGGAACGGAGACGGCGCTGGCGCGGGTGATTCGGGTGTTCGGTGAGGCTCGGGCGCACCATGCGTACCTGTTTGCCAACCGCCGAGCCAACCGCATCAAGGTTCTGGTGCACGATGGGATCGGTATCTGGCTATGCGCTCGCCGGCTGCACCGAGGCCGCTTCATCTGGGCGAGTTCCGAATCGGAATCTCGACTGACGATCACCACTGAGCAGTTTCAGGCGTTGGTGATCGGATTGCCGTGGTGTTGCATCGGCGCACAAGCAACGATTCGCGTTGCATGAAATTGCTGTTGTTCGGTGCTTCGATGTGGCAGCATCAAGGTCCATGCAAGTGCATGATCAGCTCGCCGGCATGGATGCGCAGCAACTGCGCGAATTCGCCGCCGGCCTGATCGAACGCGTTGCCCGCCAGGATCAGGAGCTGCGCTACAAGCAGCTCAAGATCGAGCAGCTCACCCACGAGATGGCGGTGCTCAAGCGCTGGAAGTTTGCCGCCCGCAGCGAGCAGCTGCATGGCACGCAGGGCGGCTTGCTTGAGGAGGCGATCGAGGCGGATCTCGAAGCGATCGGAGTGGAGCTCGCGGCGCTGCGGTCTTCGGTGCCAGCGCAGCCCAAGGAGCAACCGAAGCGTAGGCCGCTGCCAGCGCACCTGCCGCGGGTGGAAGTGCGACATGAGCCGGAACGAACGGTGTGCAGTTGCGGCTGTGCAATGAAGCGCATCGGCGAGGACGTGAGCGAGAAGCTCGACTACACGCCGGGAGTATTGCTTGTCGAGCGGCACATTCGCGGCAAGTGGGCGTGTACGAAGTGCCAGACGCTGATCCAGGTACCGGTGCCCGCGGCGGTGATCGACAAGGGGCTACCCACCGCGGGGTTGCTCGCGCAGGTCCTGGTGGCGAAATATGCCGATCATGCACCCCTGTATCGACAGGAAGGCATCTTTGAGCGGGCCGGCTTGGCCCTACCGCGCTCGACGCTCGCCCAGTGGGTGGGTATCTGCGGGGTGCGCTTGCAGCCACTGGTCGATGCGCTGAGGGCGGCACTGCTCGAGCGCTCGGTGCTGCATGCCGACGAAACGCCAGTGGCGATGCTCGCTCCGGGCAAGGGCAAGACGCACCGAGCCTACGTCTGGAGCTATAGCTCGACCGCATTCGATTCCTTGCGCGCGGTCGTGTATGACTTTGCCGACAGCCGCGCCGCGGCGCATCCCAGAGGCTTCCTCGAGGGCTGGTGCGGCAAGCTGGTTTGCGACGACTACAACGGCTACAAGGGGCTGTTCGCCACCGGGATTACCGAGGTTGGCTGCCTGGCGCATGCGCGCCGGAAATTCAACGATCTGTGGGTCAACCACAAGAGCCCCTTGGCCCAGGAAGCGCTGCAGCTGTTCGGCAAGCTCTACGATGTCGAGCGCGAGGCGCGGGAATTAAGCGCCGAAGAGCGACAGCGAATACGCCAGTCACAATCGCGTCCGATCGCCGACAAGCTGCGCGAGTGGCTGCTGCTGCAACGGCAGAAGGCCACGGACGGGACGGCGATGGCCAAGGCGATCGACTACAGCCTCGGGCGCTGGCTAGCGCTGACGCGATTCCTGGATGACGGCGCTCTGCCGATCGACAACAACTGGGTTGAGAATCGGATTCGCCCGATCGCGCTGGGGCGCTCGAACTGGCTGTTTGCCGGATCGCTGCGCGCGGGCAAGCGTGCCGCCGCGATCATGAGCCTGATCCAGTCGGCGCGGCTCAACGATCACGATCCATACCAGTACCTCAAGGATGTGCTGGAGCGGCTGCCAACCCAACCCGCCAGTCGCATCGGCGAGCTACTGCCGCACAACTGGCGCCCGGCGACGCTTCCGAGCTGATGCGGCGCCTCCGGGCAAGATGTGTTGCCCAGACGGTTACAGCCAAACGAATCGCGGGGACGATCATCTGCCTCGCCGCAGCCGTCGCTCCAGCCCGTCAGGCGGGTTCCGCGGAAATGGCCGCGTCGAAGGAACAGATCAAGCGCGGCGAATACCTGGTGAGCTACGGCGGCTGCAGCGACTGCCACACGCCCAAGCTCATGACGGCCAACGGTCCGCA
>DASPUW010000453.1:0-2569 GCA_035622675.1 Burkholderiales bacterium
CAGCGCGTCGCCGCCCGTCACCTCATAGGCGGGGTGTCCAGCAAGGACCTTCGCGAATGTGCTCTTGCCCGACCCGTTCGGGCCCATGATCGCGTGCACCTCGCCGGCGCGGACCGTGAGCTCGATGCCTTTGAGGATCCCCACGCCGGCGACGGCAGCGGTCAAGCCGCGCACCTCCAGCAACGCGTTCCGCTGCATCAGCCGACGCTTCCTTCCAGCTTCAGGCCGAGAAGCTTGGTTGCTTCCACCGCGAATTCCATCGGCAGTTGCGTGAAGACATCGCGGCAGAACCCGTTGATGATCATCGACACGGCATCCTCTGCGCCGACGCCGCGCTGCGCAAAATAGAACAACTGGTCCTCACCGATCTTGGAGGTCGTCGCCTCGTGCTCGACGGTCGCGCTGCTGTTGCCGACCTGCACGTAGGGGAAAGTGTTGGCGCCGCACTTGTCTCCGATCAGCATGGAATCACACTGGGAGTAATTGCGGGCGTTGTCCGCCTTCGCGCCGATCTTCACCAGGCCGCGGTAGCTGTTGTTGGAAAAGCCGGCCGAGATGCCCTTGCTCACGATGGTGCTGCGCGTGTTCCTGCCGATGTGGACCATCTTGGTGCCGGTGTCGGCCTGCTGATGATGGTTCGTGAGCGCGACCGAATAGAACTCGCCCACCGCGTTGTCGCCCAGGAGCACGCACGACGGATACTTCCAGGTGATGGCGGAACCGGTCTCCACCTGCGTCCAGGAAATCTTCGAGCTGACGCCCTTGCACAGCCCGCGCTTGGTGACGAAGTTGTAGATGCCTCCCACGCCGTTCTCGTCGCCGGCATACCAGTTCTGCACCGTCGAGTATTTGATCTCGGCGTTATCCAGCGCCACCAGCTCGACTACGGCCGCATGCAGCTGATTGGTGTCGAACTTGGGCGCCGTGCACCCTTCCAGGTACGAGACGTAGCTGCCCTCCTCGGCCACGATCAGCGTGCGCTCGAACTGCCCGGTGTCCTGGGTGTTGATGCGGAAATAGGTCGACAGCTCCATGGGGCAGCGCACGCCCTTGGGTATGTAGCAGAAGCTGCCGTCGGTAAACACGGCCGAATTGAGCGCCGCGTAGAAATTGTCCCCCGGGGGCACTACGGTGCCCAAATACTTGCGCACGAGCTCGGGATGGTCACGGACCGCCTCCGAGAAAGAGCAGAACACGATGCCGACCTCTGCCAAGCGCTGCTTATAAGTAGTAGTGACCGACACGCTGTCGAAAATCACATCCACCGCGACGCCGGCCAGCGCCTTCTGCTCGTGCAGCGGCACTCCCAGCTTCTCGAAAGTGCGGCGCAGCTCCGGATCGACTTCGTCCATCGATGTGAGCTTCTTCTTGGGCTTCGGCGCCGAAAAATAGATGATGTCCTGGAAGTCGATCTTCGGATAACGGACGTTCGGCCACGTCGGCTCCTGCATCGTCAGCCAGTGCCGGTAGGCGTTGAGGCGATACTCGAGCAGCCAGTCCGGCTCGTGCTTCTTCGCCGAGATCAGCCGGATGATGTCCTCGTTGAGACCCTTGGGAACGACATCCGCTTCGATCTCGGTGACGAAACCGTGCTTGTACGGCTGGTTGACGAGGCTCTGCAGGACCGTGCTCATGGCTCCGATTCACCAGTGATGGCGGCGTGGCGCCAACCGCACCTGCGCCGTCATCGATCGATCACACACTGAAGCTTTCCCCGCAGCCACACTCGCTCTTGGCATTCGGGTTGTCGAACTTGAAGGCTTCCTTGAGACCCTCGCGCCCGAAGTCGAGTGTCGAGCCGTCCAGATACTTCAGGATCTCTTTGTCGACCACGACCTTCGCATCGTGCGCCTCGAACAGCGCATCGTTCGCGCCGACCTCGTCGGCGTAGTCGAAGGTATAGGTGAGACCGGAACAGCCGACCTCCTTCACGCCCAACCGCAGGCCAACTCCTTTCCCGCGTTTGGCCAAGGATCTTTGAATCTGCCTTGCCGCGCTTTCGGTCAGGTTGATTGCCACTGCTGTCACTCCGTCTTGAATTGGACCCGTGGCCTGCACTTATCAGTGCACGGGTTCAGGTTGATCGCGCCGCGCGCGCTGGTCCTTCAGCTCCATCACCTTGCCGTCGCCCGCCTGCGCACGCGCTTTGTCCACCAGCTGACCCAGGGTCACCGAGTTGAGGTACTCGAAGATCCTCTCGTTGAGGCTCGCCCATAGATCGTGCGTAAGGCATTTGCGTTCGTCCTTGCAGTTCTCGCGGCCTCCGCACTGGGTAGCGTCGATCGGCTCGTCCACCGCGCGGATGATCTCGGCCACAGACAGCTCAGCCACGCTCTTCGCCAGTTGGTAACCGCCTCCAGGCCCGCGCACGCTGGTGACCAGGGCGCGTCGGCGCAGTTTGCCGAACAGCTGTTCCAGGTAGGACAGCGAGATCTTTTGCCGGTCGGAGATGTCGGCAAGCGTTACCGGCCGTTCTCCGTCCTGCATCGCAAGATCCATCATGGCGGTCACTGCGAAGCGTCCCTTGGTGGTTAGTCGCATGGCAAGCTCCTCGGGAAAGAAATCAGTT
>DASPUW010000454.1:0-3815 GCA_035622675.1 Burkholderiales bacterium
TTTACGCGCGGGATCGTCAGGGGCGCGACTCGCCGCCGTCTCCGCGTCCTCCACGGGCGCGGC
The DNA here is from genome assembly GCA_035622675.1 of Burkholderiales bacterium. Classification (GTDB taxonomy): domain Bacteria; phylum Pseudomonadota; class Gammaproteobacteria; order Burkholderiales; family SHXO01; genus SHXO01. The sequence goes on from DASPUW010000454.1 coordinate 64, forward strand.
GTCGACATAGCGCTGGCACGCAGCCATCAGCTCCTTGAGTGGATATTTGCGATTGATGGGAACGAGCACGTCGCGCAGTGCGTCGTTCGGCGCGTGCAGGGAGACGGAAAGCGCCACCGGGCAAGCCGCGCGGAGCCGGTCGATACCAGGCACGATCCCGGCTGTACTGACCGTAACGCGCCGGCGCGACAGCCCGTACGCGTGATCGTCGAGCATGATGCGTAAGGCGGCCACCAGGTTGTCGAAATTGGCCAACGGCTCGCCCATCCCCATCATGACCACATTGGTGATGATGCGTTCGCGGCTCGATCCCTGCGCGTCGCGCGCTTCGTCCAGTGCCTTGCTTGCCAGCCAAAGCTGGCCGACGATCTCACCGACGCTCAGGTTGCGGTTGAAACCCTGCCGACCGGTCGCGCAAAACGAGCACTCGAGCGCGCACCCGACCTGGCTGGAAATGCACAGCGTCCCGCGGTTCACTTCCGGGATGAACACGGTCTCGATCCCGTTGCCCGCACCCACCGACAGCAGCCACTTGCGCGTGCCGTCGGCCGCCGTGGATTCGGACATAATGCCGGGGGGCTGAACGGCCGCCAGCTGAGCCAGCCGCTCGCGCAGCGGTTTCGCGAGGTCGGTCATGCGCGCGAAGTCCGATTCGCCGCGCTGGTGAATCCAGCGCAGCAGCTGGCGGGCTCGAAATGGCTTCTCGCCCATGCTCGCGCACAGCTCGGTCAAGCCGTGCAGGTCGTAGTCGAGCAGGTTGATGGACATGCGTGCGTCAGCGGGAATGGATCTCGATCGTGGGAAAGAAGTAGGCGATCTCGGTCGCGGCGGTGGCGGGGCCGTCTGACCCGTGCACCGCATTGGCATCGATGCTGTCCGCGAAATCCGCGCGGATCGTGCCAGCAGATGCTTTCTTCGGATCCGTGGCGCCCATCAGATCGCGGTTCTTCTGGATCGCACCCTCGCCCTCCAGCACCTGCACCAGCACCGGCCCCGAGGTCATGAACTTGACCAGGTCGCCGAAGAAGCCCCGCTCGCGATGCACCGCGTAGAATCCCTCGGCCTGTGCCCGGGACAGGTGCATCATACGCGCCGCCACGATCTTGAGGCCCGCGGCCTCGAAGCGCGCGTAGATCTGCCCGATGACGTTTTTGGCCACCGCGTCGGGTTTGATGATCGACAAAGTTCGTTCTAGCGCCACTGAAGATTCTCCAACCACTTTCTTTTTTGCAGGCAATTCATAAGGATAGCACGAAGACCTGACGGCCACCAAGGGCGGAATAGACAGGCCCCGACGCTGCGCCCGCGCTCGTACGCACTGTTTCGACCAAATCTCCTTCGACCTCGAGAGCTAGGGAAGCTCTGACCAAGTCTCGCATGCGCGACCGCGGCGATTTGGGCCGAGGGCAAGACGGCGAGGACGCCGTGTAGCCGGTCTACACAAGGAGGAGCCGACGCAGTCATCGGCCCAAATCGCCCGGTCCCTCGAAAGAGACGACAATATGTCGGGTTGCGTCAGGTGCGGCGCCTGTTGTGTTGCGCTCCTTGCAAAGGTACCTACCTTAGCTGCGTCGCGACGCCTTGCAGTCATCCGCACCTGACGCAACGCGCGTTGTGAGACTTGATCAGAGCTTCCCTAGACCATGAAGCAAACGCTTTGCGTCGTTCTCGCTGCTATCGCGCTCGCCTGCGGTCCTCACGCACGGGCGCAGCAGCCTATCCTCATTCAGTTCAGCCACGTCGTCACGCCCGACACGCCGAAGGGCAAGGCCGCCGAGCGCTTCAAGCAGCTGGCCGAGGAGCGGACCAAAGGTAGAGTCAAGGTCGAGGTGTATCCCAACAGCCAGCTGTACAAGGACAAAGAGGAGCTCGAGATGCTGCAGCTCGGCTCGGTGCAGATGCTCGCGCCATCGCTCGCCAAGTTCGGACCGCTCGGCGCGCGCGAATTCGAGGCTTTCGACCTGCCCTATCTGTTCGCGAGCTACGAAAAGTTGCACAAGGTCACCGAGGGCGCGATCGGCGCCGGCCTGCTGAAGAAGCTCGAGGCCAAAGGCATCGTCGGACTGGCGTATTGGGACAACGGCTTCAAGGCGATGACCGCCAACAAGCCGCTGCGCAAGCCGGAAGACATGCGCGGGCTGAAGGTGCGCATCCAGTCGTCAAAAGTGCTCGACGCGCAGATGCGGGCCGTGGGCGCCATTCCGCAGGTGATGGCGTTCTCGGAGGTGTACCAGGCGCTGCAGACCGGGGTGGTGGACGGAACCGAGAACACGGCCTCCAACATCTACACCCAGAAGATGCACGAGGTGCAGAAATTCCTGACCGTCACCGACCACGGCTATGTCGGCTACGCGGTCATCGTCAACAAGAAGTTCTGGGACGGGCTGCCGCCAGACATCCGCACTACTCTGGAGGGCGCGATGCGCGACGCGACCAGCTACGGCAACCATATCGCCAAGCAGGAAAACGACGCGGCTCTGGAGGCGATCAAAAAATCCGGCAAGACCCAGATCATCGCGCTCACCCCGGAGGAAAAGCACGCCTGGAAGGCCGCGCTCCTGCCGGTGCACAACCAGATGGCGGACAAGATCGGCAAGGACTTGATCCAGGCTATTTACAAGGCAACCGGCTTTGATCCCAGCCAGCGCTGACGCCAGTGCGCCGTTCGGCGCATCGGTGTGGGCCCAGTCGTGAGCGAGCGGTGACAGCGTTGAATCGTGTTGGGCGGTTGATCCTCAGCGGGCTCGACCACCTGGAGGAGTGGCTGATCGCGTCGCTCATGGCCGGCGCGACCGGCTTAATCTTCATCGCGGTGGTGCACCGCTACGCGGCCGCGCTGGCGATTCCCGTTCTGCAGGACTGGCTGCTCAGGATCAACCTGAGCTGGGCGCAGGAGCTCTGCATCTACATGTTCATCTGGATGGCGAAGTTCGGCGCCGCGTACGGCGTACGTACCGGCATCCATGTAGGCGTGGATGTCCTCATCAACCGCCTGCCGGATCGAATCCGCGCGAAGATCATCGTGTTCGGCTTGCTGGCGGGGGCCCTTTTCACCGGAGTGATCGGCACGCTCGGCGCGGAGTTCGTGTGGGACGTCGCGCACACGCAGGAGGTTTCGGCCGATCTCGAGCTGCCGATGTGGATCGTGTATCTGGCGATCCCGTGCGGCTCCTATCTGATGTGCTTCCGCTTCCTGCAGGTCACATGGTGGTTCGTGCGCACGGGCGCGCTGCCGCACCACGAGATCGCGAAAGTCGAAGGGCTGGAGCAAGGAGGCGACGACCTGCACCCAGTCGACCTCCAGCACCCCGCGAAGCCTTGAGCGCCTATCTCATTTTCGGCCTGCTCATCGCGCTCATGCTGACCGGCATGCCGATCTCCATCGCACTCGGCCTCACCGTGCTCGCTTTTCTGTTCACGATGACCGAGGTGCCTCTGCACGCGGTGGCGCTGAAACTGTTCACCGGCATCGAGCGCTTCGAGATCATGGCAATCCCCTTCTTCATTCTCGCCGGCAGCTTCCTCACGCGCGGCGGCGTGGCACGGCGGATGATCGACTTCGCCACTTCGCTGGTCGGCCACTGGCACGGCGGGCTCGGGTTGGCCGGCGTCGTGGCGTGCGCTCTGTTCGCTTCCGTGTGCGGGTCAAGCCCCGCGACGGTGGTCGCGATCGGCTCGATCATCCTGCCCGCGATGCAAAAGCAGGGCTTTCCGAAGAAGTTCGGCGCGGGCGTCATCGCCACATCCGGCGC
>DASPUW010000455.1:0-4208 GCA_035622675.1 Burkholderiales bacterium
GCTGGGCTCCAACCTGTCGGCGCTGTGGATTCTGATCGCCAACGCATTCATGCAGGATCCGCGCGGAGCATACTTCAATCCGCTGACCATGCGCATGGAGCTCGAGAGCTTTCTCGCCATGCTGTTCAGCCCGGACGCCCAGTCTAAGTTCGTGCACACCAGCATCGCCGGCTACGTGACCGCTGCGATGTTCGTGTGCGGGGTGAGCGCCTTCTACATGCTGCGCGGACGCCACCTGGAGCTGGCCAGGCGCTCGTTCCGCATCGCGGCCCTGTTCGGTGTTTTCTCGACCGCCGGCGTGATCACGCTCGGTGACGCACTGGGTTTCGTCGGCGGGCACGAGCAGCCGACCAAGCTCGCGGCGATGGAGGCGCTGTGGCGCAGCGAGAAGGCGCCGATGGCCTTCAACGTGATCGCGTTTCCCTCGCAAGAGGAGCGCAGGAACTTGTGGGAGCTCCAGATCCCAGCGGCCTTGTCGCTGCTCGTGACGCATTCGCTGGACGGGACGGTTCCCGGCGCCGATGTCCTGACGCAGCGCGCCGCGCAGCGCATCCGCGGCGGAATACCCGCGGTGGAGGCCTTGAAACGCCTGAGCGGCAACCCGGACGATGCCGAGGCCCTGGCGCAGTTCAAGGCGCATCAGAAGGATCTGGGCTATGGCCTGCTGGTCGCGCGGTACGCGCCCGATCAGGACGTTTCCAGAGCGGGGCCGGCCGAGATCGAGAAAGCGGCCGCCGACGCGCTGCCTCCGGTGTGGCCGGTGTTCTGGGCGTTCCGGATCATGGTCGGGCTCGGCCTGCTAATGCTCGCGTATTTCGTTCTGGCGGTGATCTACACCTTGTTCGATCAAGTGGAGCGGCACCGCGCCTTCCTGTGGCTGGCAGTTCTGGCGATTCCGGTGCCCTGGATCGCGTGTGAGACGGGATGGCTGGTGGCGGAGATCGGGCGCCAGCCGTGGACGGTCTACGAGGTGTTGCCGACCTGGATGTCCGTTTCGACTCACAGCGTCGCTTACATGGCGTTCTCGCTGACTGGATTTCTGGTCCTGTACACGCTGTTCATTCTGATCGAGCTGTATCTGATGGTGAGGGCGGTGCGCCAAGGGCCGGACGAGCCCAGGCATCCTCCTGCCGGCGCGGCCGCAGCCGTCTCCCTGCGCGCAGCCTGAGGAGTTGGGGAAATGGAAGCGTATCTGCTCTTGAAAGTGGTCTGGTGGCTGCTGCTCGGGGTCCTGCTCATGGGGCTGGCGGTGATGGTCGGGATGGACATGGGTGTCGGGACCATACTGCGCTACGTCGGGCGCACGGACGCCGAGCGGCGCGTGGCGCTGAACATCATCGGCCCCCATTGGGACGGCAACCAGGTGTGGTTCATCCTCGGCGGGGGCGCGATCTTCGCGGCATGGCCCTTGGTGTACGCCACCGCCTTCTCCGGCTTCTACGTGGTCATGCTGGTGCTGCTGTGGAGCATGATCGTTCGGCCGCTCGGGTTCGAGTATCGCAGCAAGCTCGCGTCGCCGCGCTGGCGCAACGCGTGGGACTGGGCGTTGTTCGTGAGCGGCTTCGTGCCCATGCTGGTGTTCGGCGCGGCGATTGGGAACATTCTGCGCGGCGTGCCGTATCAGTTCAGCTGGAACATGACCTCGACCTACACGGGCAGCTTCATCTCTCTGTTCAACCCGTTTGCGATCCTGTGCGGGCTGCTCTCGGTGGCGATGTCTGTCTACATGGGTGCCGCGATCCTGACCAGCCGAGCCGAAGACGCAATCCAGGGTCGCGCGCGCAACCTCGGCGTGTGGGCGGGCGCCGTCGCGCTGATTCTGTTCGCCGCCGGCGGAATATGGGTGAGCGGTCTGGACGGCTATCGGCTGGTGCACACACCTGACCCGGCGCTGGCCCAGACGCCGCTCCAGCAGACCGCGGAGCTCGCGGCGGGCGCGTGGCTGGGCAATTTCCGCAGCCATGCACTGCTCTGGGTCGTACCCGCGAGCGCTTGCGCCAGCATCGTTCTCGGCGCATGGGCGCTCTCCAAGCGGCGCTCCCTGCTCGGCTGGTGGCTGGGGGCGCTCGCATGGATCGGTATCATCGGCACCGTGGGCGCAGCCATGTTTCCCTTCATGCTCCCGTCCAGCAGCGTACCGTCGCACAGCCTGACGGTGTGGAACGCCTCATCGACCCAGCATACGCTGATATGGATGCTGGGATTCACACTCGTCTTCATGCCCCTCGTCGTGTGGTACACGAGCTGGGCATTCTGGGTGATGCGCGGCAAGGTGACCGTGCAGCAGGTCGAAGCCGATGACCACGCCTATTGAAGCGAAGCGCATGAGCCTGCTCGCGCGATTTGTGATCTACATGCTGATCGGTGTGCTCGTCATCTTCCTGGCCGCGATCCTGGGCGACAACGGTCCCTGGTATTTCGCCTGGCTGGTCGGGACCGTGATGATCGTGTTGATCTCGGCGGCTGGCGCGATGCTGCTCGATACGCAGGAGGAGGAGGAGCAGGAGAGCGCCGGGAAGCAGTGACATGCATCGAAGAGAACCCTCTCTCTCCGGGAGAGGGCGGGGTGAGGGGAATCACTCGATCAGAATGCTCTGACACTCCGCGTACCACCCCGAGCGACGCAGGAGCTCGGCATGCGTGCCGCGTTCTAGGATGCGCCCGCGCTCGAGAACCAGGATTTCGTCGGCACGACGCTCGAGCAGCGCGGGCTTGTGGGTGATGAGCAGCACGCCCCGCCCCGTCATCAGGCGATCGAGGCCTTCGAGCACCGCGCGCTCGGTCTGCGCATCGAGATTCTCCGTGGGTTCGTCGAGCAACAGGATCGGCGCGTCCTTGAGCAGCGCACGCGCGATGGCCACGCGCCGCCCCTCACCGGCCGACAGCCGCGCTCCGGCTTCGCCGACCCAGGTGTCGTAGCCTTCCGGCAGCGCGGCGATGAAATCGTGGATCTGCGCCGCCCGGGCCGCACGTACAAGCGCCTGCTCGTCCGCACCGGGCGCTGCGAGGAGCAGGTTGTCTCGTATCGTCGCATTGAACAGGTGCGTGTCCTGCGACACGACGGCGATCAGGCTGCGGACATCCTCGGGCTGGTAGCGGCGCAGATCGTGGCCACCGAGGTGAATCTCGCCTTCCTGGTACTCCCAGAAGCGCAGCGCGACGCGCACGATGCTGCTCTTACCAGCGCCGCTGGCGCCTGCGATGGCAACGCATCTGCCCGGCTTCAGATCGAGGGCGATGCCATCGAGCGCCCACGTCGTTTGCCCGTCGTAGCGCAGCCGTACGCCGCGCATGACGAGACTGAAGTCGCTCGGGCGAGGTGATGCGCCCGGCGCCGGCGCGATCTGCGGTTGGGCGTCCGCGATCTCGAAGATGCGGCGCGCAGCAGCAAGAGTCTCGCCGAGGCGGTAGAAGGCGAGGGGGAGGGGACCGACCACCTCGAAGCTCGCCAGGGTCGGAAGGGCGACGAGCGGAAGCTCGGGGGATTGCAATCGTCCGCCGCCCACGAGCGAGATGGAAATCAGCAGCGCGCCCCACATCGCCAGGCCCGCGCACAACCCGACCGCCCCTTCGGACAGGCCTGCCAGCCGGCTCAAGCGCATCTGCTGCGTGGTAATGCTGCGAGTCAGACCTTCGACCGTTCGTGCCTGCCGTGCTGCTGCACCATATACGCTGAGCTCTCCCATCCCTTGAACGGTGTCCACCAGCGCCGAGCGCAGCGCGGCACGCGATTCCACCAGAACGACCCCGGGGCGCTCGCCCGCCATGTGCATGGCAAGCGGGATCGACGCGCCGCTCAAGAGCAGGAAGCAAAGAGTCACAAGCGCGACCCACGCGCTGTAGTGGGCGAGCACCGCGGTGACGACGGCCACCGCCACGATGGCGACCAACACGGGCGCCGCCACGCGCAGATAAGCGTGGTGCAAGGTATCGATGTCGCTCTGGATACGGGTGAGCAGATCGCCGCCTCGATAACGCTGCAGGCGCGCGGGCGCCAGCGCCTCTATTCGCTCGTAGAACCAGACGCGCAGCTCCGACAGAAAACGCAGTGTCGCGTCGTGTGTTGTGAGGCGCTCCAGGTAGCGTCCACCCGTGCGCGCGATCGCGAACAGGCGGATGAAGGCCGCCGGGAGCAGGTAGTTCATCAGAACTCCCGCCGCGCCTGCGACCGCCATGGCGGCGACGAACCAGCCCGCCAACGCCATCAG